>JBKCTJ010000068.1:0-11309 GCA_046318875.1 Pseudobdellovibrionaceae bacterium
CACTTAAGAAACCAAAAAATTGGTTTTGTTTTTCAGTTTCATCATTTGATTCAAGAGATGACAGCTCTTGAAAATGTTTTGCTTCCAGTAAAAGCAAACCCGCAACTCTCAAAAGAGATATTACAGCTTGCAGAAGCTCGGGCTGCAGATCTTTTTCAAGACCTCGATATCAGTCATAGAAAAAATCATTATCCATCTGAATTATCAGGCGGTGAGTTGCAACGTGTGTCCATAGCCAGGGCTTTAATTAATCGGCCCCAAATTTTATTGGCTGATGAGCCCACAGGAAATTTAGATTCTGAAAATGGGAAGAAAGTTCAAGATCTCTTTTTCAATTTACAAAATAAATATGGTTTAGCATTAGTGATAGTGACTCATGATTTACAATTTGCTCAAAGATTTCCTCGAGTTTTGCGGATGAAAGACGGAAGATGGGTTTAACTCCAAACCAAAGAGGCTGCATCAAGCATATTCAAAGAATGCAGTTTTCAAACCTTAATAAGTCCCGATAGAAAAGTAGAATGCCCCAGGTTCTTCGTTGGGCTTGCGATCCAACTTCCAACCATATTCTAAATTGACAGGTCCAAAATCAGTATTGTACCGAAAGCTGATTCCCGCAGAATCCCTGTAATAATCATCAAATTGAAGACCGCGGACTTCCACTGATCCTCCGTCATAAAATACGGCCCCACCAAAACTTTCGTAAACTGGGAATCGAAGTTCTGATTTATACAAATATTGGTGGGCACTGGTGGTTAAAAAATACTTTTTCGTTGGATCGTTGTTGTCCCCAAGTTTTGGAAAATAATCATTGGAACTTGGAGTAAATCCACGAACGGTGGTTCTTCCTCCTAAAATAAATCCTTTTTTATCATAGGGAACACCACCGTCATCTTCCCGGTTTAAATTTTCTAAATAGCCGTATCTCAATCGATTGGCCCATACCCAGGGGCTACTGTCTTTTGGAGCTTTTGCAACGAGTTGGTAATGGGTAAAACTTGTCTCACCCTTCCAGTATTCAATTGTGCGCGAGGATCCAATGCGAGGGGAAGAATACTCTGCACTGGCTCGTGTGAAAGTTCCCATGGTTGGATTAAAGGGGTTATCCCGAAAATCCACTTCAATGATGGGACCTGTCGTTGCTATTTCTTGAACAAAATCAGATTTGACATTATCAATATCCGAATCTTTCAATGTTGATAAGTTCCAAACTTCATAAATACCCAAAATATTTTTTCCAAATTCTTTTTCAATTGAATAAGAAAATTGATTCAATTCCGTCACAAGTCGATTTGAATAATCCGTCACTGTTTTTGAGCGAGTGACATTTGCTTTTCCGCGGACTCGGGTATTGAACAAATAAGGTTCTAGGTAACTCAGTGTAACTTTGTTTTCCAAATATTTGACGATGGCGACGTTGTAATTTCCCTCGATGCGCAGAGACAATCCGCGACCTGTTCCAAATAAATTACGATATCCGATGCCAGTGTATCCGCGCAGTGTAAATTCACGTTCATTTGTGACTCCAAAACCAATGTTAAACAGCCCTGGATCCCTTTCTGTGACTCGAATAATCACTGTCCTTTGCGAGATCGCTGTTTTTTCTTCAAGAGTTTTAATTTCTACTGTCGCAAAATAGCCTGTGCGCCGAAGTCGAGAGATAGAATATTCAATTTTTTTGGTTGTCAGCAAATCGCCGTCAGTGAATTCAATCTCTTTTTGTATGACAGAGCTTTTGGTAAAATTGTTTCCTTCGATAACCACAGAATTCACAAAAATTTGCGGTCCTTCATAAATTTTAAAAATGACTTGGGCACTTCGGCGGTCTTCGGAAAATTGAATTAGATCTTGTTTTTCGTTTTCGATCAAAGCTTCAATATTTCCGAGATCTTGATAATATTCTTTGATCATGGCCAGGGAAGATTCGATGTCCTTGAGTTTTAAAGGACTTCCCTTTTTTAAAGTGATCTTATCTTTGAGTTCATCTGTGTTTTTGTTTGTGACACCAAGAAATCGAATATCTTGAATTGAAGTCAGGGGACCTTCTTCCAAATTCACGATTAAAGTGGCTTTGTTTTTTTCTTCGTTGTATTGGACTCGAGTGGAATTGATTTTAGCCTGGATATAACCCTGGTTCTGTAAATGAATAATCATATTTTTCAATCCCAGATCAAATCCGTCTTTATTGTAAGCTCCTTTTTGAAAAACTGCATTGGAATGTATATTGATCAAATCTTGATAAACAGATTTTTCCTGAGTGAAGCTTCCTCGAATATCAATTTGTGCAATACGAATAAGGGATTCTTCATTGATTCGAAAGGTAAGGCTTTGAGTAAAAGGTGCAGATCCTGGAGCTTCTTTGATTTCAATTGAAACCCTTGCATAGCCGCGGGAAAGATAAAAAGACTTCAGTCTGAGACTTAATTCCGATGCAAAAGAAGATTCATTTGCGGACACTGTATCTAGTTTTAACTCATCCAAAAGATCAAATTCGCTGAAGGCTTTGTTGTTTTCAAAATACAACTGGAACTGATTTTCACCATTAAATTTAAATTGTAAAGACACTTCGGTTTTATCTTCATTGAACTGCACCAAGGGGTCGATCAATTGAGTCTGGTAATATCTGTTTTTCAAAAGTGTGGATTTAACTCGAGCAATGATTTCGTCAAAAGTTTGATTGTCCACTTTAGCTTTGAAAAATGATTTCACTCGATTGCGCAGCAGTAAATTCAATGCAGGATTTTTTGTGATAAATTGAATTTGTCCGATTCGAAGCTGATTGTTCTCTTGAATTTGGATTTGCAGATTTATTTTTTTACCGCTCACCGAGATTTTGTGCAGAATGACCACATTATAGAAGCCTAATTCTTCATAATATTTTTTCAAATTTTCAAAAGCTTGAGTCAAATCCGCTTCAATATAAAATCCTTCCTTGCGCAAATCTAGAACCTGCAAAGCTTCGTTTTTCGAAATAGCACTTAGCCCAGTAAATTTAATTTCTTCATATCTTGGAATTTGAACAGGCAAAACATAAAAGTCTTCATTTTTTTGAAAAATTTGAGCGCCGTCATAGGCGGGATGATTAGAAAAGAGTTCCAGAATGGTTTCTTGATTTTCAACAGTGGACTTACTGGAGATGATATTCTGCTGCAGTGACTTCTCTAAGTCCGGTGGAACTTCGGGGAATAAAAATTGAATTGATCGGAGTTCAATTGTCCATTTTTTATCAGCTTGGGCAAAAGTAAGAAGACTAAAAAAAATAATGTAAAAAGCAAAAATACAAGTTGAATAGTATCGAGTTGCCAAAGACCGAGATGAAATTCGACGGGGCCGGTGAGGGCTCACTTGAACTCTCGTTTGTATTCAAGATCAAGACCCAAAATACTTTTTTGTTCATTTTCTCCAGCAGAGATTCCTGTTTCCGTTCCTTCTTCTTTGTTTTCAAAACTGCCAATGGCCGAGACATTTTGATTGATCAAATACTGAAGCTTGACTTCAGCCGTTGTTTCTTCTGTCCCCACAGTTCGACTCATAGAAGCGCTGACTTTTTCACTCAATTTTCGAGTAGCTGTAATTTTTGGAATAACAATGTTTTTCGTTGAATCAAAGCTGGATGAAAGCTGCAGATTGACGTCCAATCGTTTTTTAATTTTTTGGTTCAACGGATTCTGAGAAAAAATAGCAGATCCCAACTCATAACCCGTTTGCTGAGCCTGGGAAGACGATGAACCCTGAGCTTCCAGTTTTGTCGAAGTCACGCCCAGGGCAAGTAAAGAAATCAAATCTGGATCACTTAATGGAGGAACACTGGTCATCTGAATATTCAAATCTTTTGCCTCTCCTTGTGCAATCAAATTCACATCGTACTCGGCGATACGAGTATTTGCTGTGATATACATATCAGGGGAAATCTCATTGGGATTATTGAAATCAAGGACACCGCTCTGTAAAGAAAAGGATTTATCTCTAAAAATGATCATTGAATTTTTATCAAAGTTTATTTTTCCAAACAATAGTGGGGCTTGGGGAGTGCCTTTTAAATTCAATCTGCCTTTGATGCCACCTTCCATATTTGAGTTTTTCACAACAATTCCTTGATCCATCATCACGAGGATATCAAAGTTGAGTGGGTCCAATTCTTTTCTAAAAATCTGCTGTGGAAGGTAGTAGTTCCTTTGAATTTGCCCAGTTTCTTCGCTTTGGGAAAAATCTCGTTCGACTAAACCAGATTTGATCACATACTGACCCCTTAAAATGTAAGGAATATTTTCTCCTGAAACAGTGAGCGTTGCATTTCCTTGAGTGTGGACTTGATCGGGAACATTTAACTTCATATCGGTTACCGTTAAGCTCATTTGCAAGGGGATGAGGAGTGCGCGGGACTTCTCGGGGCCGTCCGTCGATTTTGCCGTATTCACGATTTGCGCGAAGCCAGAACCATGGACAGTTCCTTGAGCAAACAGAGCTTTCAAACTTTGAATCATCATTTTTGATTGCGAGAATTCGATTTTAGACTCAATATTTTCGACAGGGTGAACCAGGCCTTTGAGTTTAACAAAACCGCTCGATACGCTGGCATCTCCATAAACCTCGGGCTTCATGTAGTTGCCGGCAATTTTTCCTCGTAACCTGATTTGTCCGCCAAGATCTTCTAAAAAAGGTAGAAAAATATGGAACAAATGTAAATTCAATTCACTTTGAAAATTCAAATCAAATTGGTTTAAAGTAAACTGCTGGGAGGGGAGCAAAAGATAATCTTGTTCTTTGGATTTTAATTCAAAATGTTTGATTTTCACAGCTCCGGAATTGAGTTCGACGACCAAGGGCTTCTCATTTGCAAGTTGTTGATTGCCCCTGCGTAAAAGAAATTTTTCAATGGATATCACTCCATCTGTCTGCGCATAATTCATCTGCTTTTGCTGAGGCGAAGTCACAAGGTCGATCTGACCAGTGATGAGGGTGCGGTAATCAGAGAGCAAAAGTGGATTGCCAAAAACCGCAAATAAATCCCCGTAAGCCCAGCGATTCATCTTGAGTTTAATTTTGAGTGGATTATTCACATTTTGAGTCATTGGAATTTGAAATTCACCGATGACTTTTTGTCCGAAGAGTTCAAAGTTAGTTAAAAAGCGATCGCGATCTAAAGTTAAGCTAAATCTTGAAGGCAAAAGTTCTTGATCATCCATCACTGTATCCGTAATCGATCCGCGTAAATCTACGAGGGGATTATCAATTCGTCCCGTCACTTTCGTTGAAAATCCAACAGTGCCAAATATATTAGAATTGATTTTAGAAACCAAAGTAGATTCTTCAAGTTTGAGCTGACTGCCTTCGACAGCGATTTGATATTCTTGGGTAGATAAGATTTTTCCAGAGCCAATAATTTGTCCCTGTTTTTTTGACAGAGCAAATTTTTCAATGGAGATGGTTCCTTGAGTTCCTTGGGTCAGCAGATCAAGCCGCTCAAATGATTCGTCAGCAATGAAAATATCTTGAAATTGGCCTTTGGCATAAGTGTCCATCTTCCATAAATCCAAAGGCCCATCGAATCGAATTTCAAGTTGGCCTTTACCCCGAAAGTCGGCGGGCATTTGTAAGTTCTGAGAAATCAGATCTTGAATATCGCTCAGTTCGGCTGTGGGAAAACTCACTTGGCCAGAGATTGTTTTTTTCAAAAAGTGAATTTTTAAGTCGCCGGCATAGTCACTGGCTGTTTTTTTGCATCTTAGATTTTGAAAAAACATTTGGCCTTTTTCATAGGAAATTGTGCCTACGAGATCACCGAATTTGTATTTCTCAAATTCAAAATTTTTAATGTCAGCTTGGATTTGAAAAACGGCAGTTTCGGCATTGCCCTTGATTGAGCTTTTCAGCTGGGCATCACCAAGTAAACTCAATTTCGAAATTAAACCCAAATCTTGAAGAACAGTTTTATCTGAAACAACATCAATCTCAAATCCATGATCAAAATCGATTCCTCCGCTGGAGTCTGCAGAGGAGTTCCCCACGCGAAGCTTACCCTTGTATTCAAAGAAATTTTTCTTCAACTTGAAATTCCCAGTGACGTTGCCCTCGGGGACAGCAACGATAGACGAAGAGGTTGCTTGAGGTCCATCTGATACTTCGAAATTTTGAATTTGAGCTTGAGCTTCACAAGATAAAAGAAATTCAGTAACTTGTCCTGAACACTGCAAATCACCTTGAATTGTCGCAAAGACAGGAATTTTGTTTAAATTTAAAGCTTGAAATAGTTTCTCTAGAACAAGATCTTTAGCATTGACCGTAGCTTTGTAAGTGAATGGTTGATCAAGTTGCAAAGAAATTTTAGATAAATTGATCTGACCAGCAGGTTGGGTGAGTTGAACTTGGGAAATTTCGGCTCTGTCGTTTTTAAGCTGGCCCAGCGCCTTCAGATCACCGATTTTGTAAGAATCAAAACCTAGGCCTTTTCCACCAAGATCAAATTTTCCCTGAATACGATTTTTTTCAATGAATGAAGCTTGGGCCTGAATGCTTAAAACACCTTTCATTTTGCGGATCTGATCGAAAGCAGAAAGCTGTGGTAAGTTTTTAGATAAAGCATCGAAATCAATTTGGGATTGTAAATCGACAATGGATTTTGGAAAAAATAACAAATTTTTTATATTCAGAAATTTTCCTGAAGCCGTTGTCTGAATGAAGGGGCTTTGAATATTAAAAGTTTTAATTTCTGCTTGCTCTGGAGTCATTGATGCATGAAGTGCGAGGGCACTGGGTGGAGACTTCACAGATTCTGTTTCAACAGTCACATCTTCTATTTTTGTTTGAAAATCGATTTGATTTTTTCTTTTTGAAACGACAGCATCAATTCCCGGTAGGTCGATGGAAAATTTATACTTGGGACTTGATAAGATAAGATGAGTTGAATTGAGTTCAATGGCTCCCAAGGGAACCGATCCAAGAATTTTAAAAAATTTTTCCGTAGGAATCACGCTTGGTGCTGATGCGGGAGCATCAATCAGTGGATCGAGAGCTAAAGTTAATTGAGCTTTATCGAGTGAAATATAGCTGATCGCAAATTGACCAATAACAAGTTTAAAGAGATCTAGATGAACTTGTAAGGAATCCATTTTGACTGCATTGATGTACTGACGAATTTCCGGCGCGATGATTTCAATGTCCAAATGATCAACGGAGGCTTTGCCTAAAAGCAGATTAAAATTGAACTCTTTAAAATGAGCTTTGATTTCGGGCCGTTCGTTCAAAAATTTTAAAATTTCTTTGCGGGCGGTGCTTTCAATTTGAGGTTTGATCACGACGCTCCAGACAGCTAACGCAAGGACAAAAATAAAAAAAGGAATAAATTTTTTCTGGCGAAAAATCTTCATTCACTTCTCCATTGCATGAGTAAAATATTTGCATCCCGGTAGTCAGCTTGGGTGGTCGTCAGGGATTCCAGAATTTGAATTCCCATTTCTTTTTGACCAAGCCCATAATAACATTTTGCCCTAAGATATGCTGAATGGAAAAAAGTTTGCGATTCGTTTGCATAAGCTACTTCAATCTGCGGAAGGATCGAGAGGAGATCAACTCGTTTGTTTTGCAGGAGTAAAAGCTCACAGAGGAGCCAATCTTTTTCTTCGCTGATGGGAGCTAAATCCAAAATATGCTGGGCACTTTGGTATTCTCCCCACTGGATTAAAGCGACTGCGAAATCCATAGCCATGGACGGCCATTCCGTCGCCTTGACTTCAATCTGTCCCATCAGAAGTTGAAACATTTTTTTAACTTCAGCATCATCTAAATCCGATAGATTCTGAGACGCTTCATAAAGCCGCGGTTGAGATAAAATTTCCATAGCACGACGTTCGCGGATTTTTTTTCCATACCTGACAATGGCTGCATCGGTGGGGTCAATCCGAGTTAGTTTTTGAATAATTTCATTTTCCCTGTCTGGTGATCCTTCCAGTTCTGCTTGTCGCAATTCATCGATGTACTGCTTTTTTAAATTGTCGTAAGCACTTTCTGCTTGATTTATCCACCGAGCAAAAATGTTCTCACTTGCTGCTGCAAATTTTCGAGCGTGCGGAGACGTAGCAAAGAGTTCTTGGACATTGAGTTTTTCAGTGAGGGCATGAATTGAATTTCGCAGGGATTCGGGTGGAAAAGGTTCCAACCGAAAAACACTTTCCACGAGATAATGCCAGGGGAAAGAATCTTCAGTCAGGGGTTTTCGGTATTCAATAACAAGGGAACAGAGCTGAAGAACTTTTTCATATTCTCCACCCAAAAACAAAAGTTTTGCTAAATCGCTGACTTCAATAAAGTCAGCAGTTTTGAATTTTTCTAAATAGTAATGAAAGAGGCTGCCATCAGATAAACATAATTTGTTTTGCTTTAATTCAGCCTGAAATGCGAGCTCAAGAGTTGACAATGGCAATGGCCTCCCAACCCCTCTATTTTACTTGAAAATTACTTTTGATTCACTCTTTCAACGTAGGCACCGCCTTCTGTCGTGTCGATGCGCAAAACATCGCCTTCAGAAATATGCAGAGGGACATTGACCACTAGACCAGACTCCATTGTCGCAGACTTGGTGGCGCCGGTAACTCGATCCCCTTTAACGCCAGGATCTGTTTGGGCAACTTTTAAATTGACGGCCTTTGGGACCTCGACTGCGACAGCTTTGTCGTTAAAAAATAAAATCACAACGGCTAGGTTTTCAGTCAAAAAATTGGACTGGTCACCGATTTCTTCTTGATTTAGTGACAACTGTTCGAAGCTGGTTTGATCCATGAAATTGTAGCCATTTTCATCTTTGTACAAATAAGACATTTCTTTGTATTCGATGTTTGGAATTTCAAATCGTTCGCCTGATTTAAATGTTCTTTCAAGGTTAGATCCTGTCAGCATGTTTCGCATCTTTGTTCGAGTGAATTGATTCCCTTTGCCGGGTTTCACGTGCTGGAAATCGACGATTTCAAAAGGAACGTTATCAATTAAAATTTTCAATCTTTTCTTAAAATCCGAGGTTTCGTGCATAATCAAAGCCCTTTGCTAGTGCATTCAAAGTCGAAAGTATGACTAATACATTTTGGCGTCAAGTTAACATTAACTCAGCTCGGATTGCTGATTTTGATAAGATCTAATTTGATCCAGGAAGTTTTTTAAGCGTTTGATTTGCCCTGGAGCAGGATCAATTTGTTGTTGTGAACGCCGAGCTAAAATCAGGGTCCTTCGATTGACCAAAGCGGAGTCTTCATGAAAATCTTTTATCGCTTCAGTGATGAGCTCGTAAGCAGAATCATAGTCTTCTCGGGCCAAAAAAGCGTCACAAAGGCTGACAATACGAAGGATAGCAGGATTTTTTTCTGGATTTTTTTCTGTAGTTTGGGTCAGTGCATTTCTCATTTGATCCCGGATCACTTGCACGGGCTGAATTTGAAAAACTTCATCTTCGTACTCATCAGCAGTTAAGCTTTCCAATTTCAAGATAATTTTTTGAGCCCGGTCTGAAAGTGGATTTAAAAACAGCACTCGCTTAAAGGAAGCTAATGCATTTTTAGGTTCTTTTTTCTGAATATAAACTTCGCCCAAAAGCTGATGGGCGAGGATGTTTTCAGGAGCTAAATCCCTGGCTCTAACTAAAAAAGGAAAAGCTTCCTCGAATTGTTTCAGTTCGATTAAAATTCGGCTGTGAACCACTAATCCGCTGGGTAATTTCGGGTGTTTTTGCACTCCTGATTTGGAAATACTCAGGGCTTCTTGCAGCTTCCCATGTTCGCGCAAGCCTTCGGCCAAAAGAACAAAGATCTGGGACTGCGGATTTTGACTCAACAGTTTTTTGTATTCATCGATGGAGCTGATCCTGATCTGAGCCATGAATTAAACTTTGTCACAAAATGAACTTTCATACAAGTTGACCTTGGCTGTATAATCAAGATTTGATGTGAAATCGTGGACATCATAGAGCGAAAAATCAAAATTTTAGGCGTAGATCCCGGTTCTCAAAGGACTGGTGTGGCTGTACTTGAGTTCAATTTGCCCAAGGATGGTCGCTTCCATCGATTGAATCAAATGAAGCCCTTGCAAGCGGGAGTTTTGTCTTCACAATCCACCGAATTCCATCAGCGAATATTAGATATTACTGTCTCTTTCGAAAAGAATTTGTCCGAAACAAAGCCTGATTTTGTCGTTTTTGAAAAGGTCTTTTTGGGAAAAAATCCTGATTCTGCATTCAAATTAGGACATATTCGTGGCGCTTTGATGGTCGAAGCCTTGAAACAAAAGTGTGCTGTGTTTGAAATGGCCACTCGAAAAGTTAAAAAAATTGTGACGGGGAGTGGTGCAGCAGATAAAACTCAAGTTTTATTGTCCCTGTGCCAAATTCTTCAGATATCACCGCAATCATTTCAGGGATTATCTGAAGATGCTTCCGACGCTTTGGCCCTAGCTTGTGCGTTTGTGATTGATCAGCTGCCAAGTCTTGAGGGATTATTTGATGCGCAAACAAAAGGGCAAAAAAGAGATGTTTTCAAAGAGGAGAGTCGATGATCGGTCTTTTACAAGGTGAAGTTTTTAGTGTGACCGAAGACTCGTTGTATCTTTTGGTGAATGGTGTGGGCTATGAAGTCGCATCCACTCATCCCAATATCGATCAGTGGTCAACTCTCGTCGGCGAAAAAGTGACCATTTGGATTTACACACATGTACGCGAAGACGAAATCACCTTGTTTGGATTTCAGTCTCAAGAAGAGAAAAGTTTTTTTCTTTCCCTTTTAAAAGTCAACGGAGTTGGGCCAAGGCTAGCAATGAATATTTTATCTGGTGCAAGTTTAAATTCAATTCGTTTAATGATTGAAAACAGTGATGCTAAAGGGCTTTCTCAAATTCCAAAAGTTGGGAAGAAAACAGCTGAACAAATGATTCTGACTTTAAAGGGAAAACTAGTTCAAATTGAAAAAGAAAAGCCAGTGGTTCAGCGGCAACATCACCGTGAAGTGGTTTTTGCGCTGACAAATTTGGGTTTTAAACCAAGTGACGTTGAACAATATGTTGCTGAGTTACCGACGGAAATTGTCTTGGAAGAAGCCATTCGCCAGGGTCTGCAAAAGTTTTCACAATCACTTAAAACAAAGTAAGGGTGCCAAGATATGGAAAAAATCACGCATTTTGATTCTTTGGGTGATACAGAAAAAGTTTGGGAAAATGAACTGCGGCCAAAAACTTTTGATGATTTTCCGGGTCAAGATGAAATCAAAAATAAGCTCAAAATATTTATACAAGCTGCCAAGGAAAGATCCGAAGCTTTGGATCACACGCTTTTGAGT
>JBKCTJ010000069.1:0-7899 GCA_046318875.1 Pseudobdellovibrionaceae bacterium
ATGTTGCAGAATTTTCAAACTTTAGTAATGGCAACAAAATGATGTCTTTTGTTAGCCCCTCCTACCCCATTGCTAATGTGATTATCTCTTCTTTCTTTAGACATCGTTTAAGTTTTTTTATGAACCGCTCTGGTTTAGCAAATTATTTAGTTCCTGAAATTGTAGCAAATGCATCATTTTATTTTAATTATGACCCTGCGGACTTCCTTTATAGAATAGAAAAAAAATTGTCTCAATTACCAGCCAAATCACAGTTGGTGATTATTCATACTTGTGCTGCACATTGGCCCGGTCAAAGCCCTTATCCTTATTACTTAAAAGGCAAGGATATTGAAGCACCAGGAAACAAATTTTCATATACAAACAAGTCTTTCAATCAAAATTTTTCTAACTTCACAACAGAAGATTGGCAGGCTCGAGCTAAAAGAAATCAAGCCCTTTACGAGGGAGGTTTCGAATACCTTATTCGTGAGTTTTTAAATCCCTTCATGGATCAACTTGTAAAATTTAATTATTTTGATTTTTCCACATCACAGCCTAGCCAGAATCTACTGGGGATCATTTCGGACCATGGTGAAAATCTGTATAAGACAGATCGTTTTTTTCCCACCAGTCGTGTCCCGAACCATGGAGGCTCACTTCTGTTCAGCAGTCGATCAGAACAAACCTTGAATCGATTCTATCCTGCAAATTTTTTTGAGAATACACCTGACCCAATGTCGACCACCGCCATCCTCCCTTTCATTTACAATAAAGTTTTTGAAAAACAAATCCCTGTTCCCAATGTCCTTTACACCGAGGTCGGTATTTGGCCACTTGTTTCTTTTCAGAATCAATTTTTAATCAACAATATTTTTCAACTTGCTCCATTGTTTCAATTTGATCGAGCTTCCGGTACAATATATATTAACGATCTTTTCTTGCCGACAATTATTGTTCAAAAGCAAAGAGCAGCTTATGATTCGAAACATCGTCTGACATACTACCCGACGACACAAGGTCCTCAGTGGTTTTTATGTCGATTTGGAGAAGATGAAAACTGCGAACAAAATCTGATTGAATCTAAAAAGGTTGATAAAAAAACTTTGAATGATCTACGTCAGATCATTGATGATAGTCTTGTGACTGACATTCAAGACAAAAATATGATTGATATGGATTGCATAAAATCAAATTTAAATCCTGAAAATTACGAAGAAGAGCAAGCTGGACTGTATTATTATAAATCGACCTCTTGCTTGAATCTGACCTTTAATTTGGCTCAGTATTACCAATCCTTAAATGTGATCCTTCAAAAAACCAACAGCGGTTCCTTGAAGGAAAAAATTATGAATGATTTGCTATCACACTGTTCAAAGTTTGACTTTTTTGGACTGTCCTCTTTTGTTCCGAACTTCAAAAATATTTATTTTGAACCATCCTATCTGGGAAAAAGAAATCTCAATTGCTTTCCTGATCAGCGTTATTTAACCACCAATAACGAAAAGTTTTTTTCATCGATACTCAATTTTTTTGATTTAACTCAAATCGCATCAAAAAATCCAGAACTACAGAACATTTCCGACCTGCGCCAGAAAATTTTTAATCTTATGCCATTAACCGAATACGAAAAAAAAATTGTGTTAACTTCCAAACTTGAGTCCAGCATTCCTAATTTAGAATCACTGCTTTTACTGGGAGATGGCAATCTTACAGAATTTCTAAAAAGAAACTCCGATCGAATGAATCTTGCTAGGCAACACGGATTCCTGAATGAAATCCGAAACGAATATTGGTACCTGGCAAATTTCTATGCGCGAAATGATCAAATCTTTTACTCTGAGTTTATGAATGATCTTTTAAAACTTCCCTGGGATTTTGAAAGTTTTTCACACTTTGCAAATCACTATGCTTGGAGGGTTCAAAAAACAGATAAACTCTTCAGAGCATTTTTCGAACAGTGCTTACAACAAAAGCAAACTGACTGCCGGAGCCGTGCACAAGAATATCTGCAAAAATTAACTCCCAAACGCAGAACATGAAACAAAATATAATAAAGGCTGATCTGCTTAAGCTCCATGGTGCAGAGAATAAAGATATGCTCCACCATTAGACTTTCAAAAGCCGTGGGTTTGTGTCCTGTGAACAAAACTGGTTGAGGTGTCAAAATATTTGGAATTGATTTTATACTGGGATATGTCCAACATCAGACAATGAGGTGTGCCATGAAAACAAGAGTGATCTCGTGTTGTTTGATAATCATGTCGATATCTTTTTCAATAGATTTCCTAAATGCTGCCCCAGTAGAATCTCGTTTAGATGTGCTGAAGGGAATAGAGATCACTTCGGGAAAGCTTTACCAAGTTCCAAAAATAAAACAAAAACATGGGACAGTGGTTCTGTTTCTGTCGTCAGTGTGTCCTTGCACAAACGGTGCTATTGAAAAAATCAGTGAGCTGATTAAAAAATATAAGTCCAAAGGATTTGAAATGGTTGTTGTTAATCTGGACCATAAGGGGAAATTATCATCTTTAGAATCCTACTACAAAAAAACCGGTATACAGGCTCCAATCATTTGGGACGATCAGTTGAAAATTGCCAAGTCATTCAACGTCAAAATGATGGCAGAAGCTGTGATCCTTTCGAAGTCGGATGAAATAATTTATCAAGGTGGGATTCGTACTGAAGATGATCAATATCCTTTAATCAGCGCCCTTGATGAGATTATCTCTGAAAAAAAAATCTCAGTTCCTAAGGGTAAAGGAATGGGTTGTTTATTGTTATACCCGAATACCAAATCTCCTTAAAAGGATATATGTTTTGGTTTAATTTTTCGTCATTGAGATATTCAGTTCTTTTTCCGGATCTCAAAAAGTTTTTACCAAGTTCGTCGGCTAAAATTGAGCGAGTGTTGAAACGGCGTGACGGCCATAGGTCACATCAATTGGATTTGGATGCGTGCAACTAACTCAATGAAAAAAGTCCGGCTGCAAACTGACCAGCCCACCCGGTAAAAAGACCGTCGGAAGATTCCATCTATCCAAAAGAAGTGCGATACCTGCAGCAGCTAAGCCTGCATGACTCAGAATAATTATTTTTGTTTTTCCGGATTTCTGAAAATCTTCTTTTATTTGTTCTCTCAAGAATTCACGAGGCAACAAGTCGTTGAAATAAAAAGATCGCCAATCTATTCTCCGAATCGATTGGATGTCGGAAAAAAATAAAGGATACTTGTTATGACTCAGTGGTCGCACATCCAGAAAGAAATAGTCATTTTTATTTTTTTCTAGCTCGAATCGTGAAATGCTCCATTTTGAATTGAACAAAACTTTCTTGAGGCGGGATCTTTTGGGCTGTAACAAATTTTTAGAACTTGCTTCTTTTTGCAAATCCTTAAACACTGAGCTTTTTTTTGAAATGATGGCTGCTTTTTCGAAACCGAAAGATTTCAGAATCCATAACATTCTGCCCTCCTCCCCGAGCCCCTTGAGTCCACGACCAATGACAAAAATCTGTTGCGTCTTAGACAAACCCAGGGCTTCAAAATGATCTTTAATCTGATTCAAATTTGGATTTAGAATCCCTCGAGATATAGCTCCGACTTCTGAAAAAATCTGCCAGTCTACGAACACCGAATGATTTAATTTCCACCTGGCCCAGTCTTCTCGCGAACTCACAATCAGCACTTTTGGCTGACTTTGATCGGAGTAAGCTGTGGATCTAGCAAAGCTAAAAAGACATAAAAGTAAAATGATGACTGCAGACATAATACAAATTTTTCCTGTGAAACGGGAACTTACAATATAGTTTCATGTAAGTCGGAATGGAAGCAACGAAATTTAATCTTCAAGAATAGGTTTGATCAAAGGCCACAACTCATTACAAAAAGAAGCCTACTTATTTGCACATTTTACTGATCTGATTTCCTGAGAAAAAATTTTACCATTGATGATCCGTTGTCGCTGCACTACGACTTTAGTTAATAGACTAGTGTCAATTCGATTATTTTTTTGAGTGGCATGCACACAAAAATATCTGACCTCGGAAGAAGTTCGTATCTCTGATTTTATTTTGTCGTACCTTGGAATGAAACCCAGTGGCTGATGCTATTGCAAGAACACGAATGAGGTTATTCAAGCAAACAGATCATCCCAATTTTCAATTGAATTGAGCAAGCAAAGCAAGACATAATCATGTGATGGAGCAGCAACAAAACTTTATTGATGTTCGAGAAAAAGTATTTATTTGGGCGACTCTTTTTCTCTTTATATTCGATTTTAATTCGTACAATTGGGCTTCCTTGAATCAGTTCCACACTTGCTGGCCTCACTGGTCAAATTGCAAATTGATTCCGTTTTTGATTGGCCACCCAAGTTCACATGGACTGGGCATATTTCAAATGATCCTGTTGTCCTTGATTTGTCTGATGGTTTATTTTCTGCTTCACAACGATCAAAAAAAAAGCTTAGTTTGCTTGACCATTTTAACGTCTTTCAAGGTTTTTCTCAACTTTTTGTGGTTTTCTCGCGGACAACAGAATTTCGAGTATTTTCACCTCTTGCCGACCATAGCATTTCTCATTGGGAGGCCCCATCGCATTCGAAGCGCACAAATAATGTGGTGTCTTTGTTACTTTCTTTCAGCTTTTGTAAAATTCACCGATGGATGGATCGCTGGTACTTATTTTTCGTCCTTACAAATGGGCATGCCCCTTGTTCATAACAACCTAATCCCTGCATTCACTCACTTTGTTATCCTTGCAGAAATTTTTATGGGCTTTGCTCTTTTGTCGGCGAAATGGCGTAAAATTTCATTCTTGCTTTGGATTTTATTTCATCTCTATTCAACTATTTTAGTGGGGTTTTTCTATCCAGTGAGATGCTTGGTCATGCTGACTGCCCTATTCTATGCCGACTTACACACCAATAAAGACATCATTCCGCGAATAAATTTTAAAACGATATTGTTTTTTATATTGATTGTGGCCATGCAAACCATGCCCGTTTTTTTCCAAGAAAATCCGCAAATGACGCTTCGAACTGAAGGCTATGGTTTCAGTATGATTGATGCCAATTATCAGTGTTCGATGACTATAAAAAACGTCGATTTAAATCATCAACTGATATATCAAAAAAAATCCAAATCTGCCCGGGGACGGTGCGGAGCAAAAAGAGCATGGGACACCATTCAACACCAATGCAGTAAACATCCAAAATCAAACTTGTTTGTTGAATTAGATCTTTCGCTGAATGGTGAACCTTTTCGAAAAGTCATTCAGGGGGACAAAGCCTGCGAATGGAGTTTCCCATTTTGGGGAACAATTCCCTGGTTCAATGAAAATGGTCCTGTGGTTGGTTATCCGAATTACAATGGAATTGATGACGACAGCCGCAGACAACTGATTCACTCCAAAAAAATGATTCAGGAAACAGCACTGCAAGAATGGATTAAAGAGAATCTGAGGCCAATTAAAATTTTTTATCTGATCCTATGGTGTGCTGTCCTGTCTGTATTTCTATTGGCTTTGATCAGTAGAAATCGAAATGCAAAATTCAAATAATCAATCTGATTTAATTTATTTTCCTATTTTAAAGATAACATGGTCTAACTGAATTATTTTTTGAGGATCTTTGTAAGAGCTTGTTTGGACCAAACTCATGATTCGGTACCACGTGGACTTTGGTTTTAATTCGTAGGCATGGCCCTTACATAAACAATTAAAGGTGAAGCCAAGAGCTGCTTCACTTGGTTCGATACCATGTGGCGCGACTGAGAAATGAATCAATTTATTGCTCAAATTCTTGATGAAAATATACAAATATCCAGTCTCATCTGAAGTAAGCTTGATTTTTCCATCAGATATGACATTTCGAACGGGCAAAAAAATTTGGTCTGTTAAAAGTCCATGTTCTCCGACCCGACTCTTTAAAGCTTGGGGGGCTCTTTTCAACTCGATTTCAATAGGCAAATCGTTCTTGATGATCCAATTCATTTTATAAGTTGATGCTTCAGCAGTTATGAAAAAGATGAAATGACTTAAAAAAATTAAAGTTTTCATTTAGTTTACCGTTTATCAAAGAGGAGATTTTTGTACTGAGTGAGCGCTTCCACCCGCGAGATTCCAATGATTTGGTGTTCAATTTTAAACTTGTCAATATTCATAAACTCCGGGCTTATTTCAAGATTGACGACTCGATACCAAACCTTCCCTGGTGGAACTTTGAAGACAAGATTTTTACACAAGCAGAAAAACTGATGTCCAAGTGACGCTTCAATTGGCGAGACTTCGTGTGGCACAGCAAAAAAATAAACATCTTGTTTCGTCGTGTTCTTCACCACCAGAACGGCACTGAATGAAGAATCTCTTGCAACTTGAATTTCACCTTGAATTTGTTCACCTAATTTAGCTTTTTTCATTGAACCAACGACCCCTGTGCGACCGACAAACTTGCCTTGAAATGAAGTTGCGGGGTGGTACAACATCATTTCCAAAGGAAAATTTTTGTACTTCCATTGGATCGAGACAGTGACATTTGAAACCTTTTGATTATGTTTTTTAATTGCAAAAGTCTTTGCTGATTCATCATTTGATGAAACACTAGGAAGACTCAAAAAAACAATCATCAAAAGCTCAAACACTATTTGTTTTTCCTCAACTTCAACGTTTTTGGCTCTTTTTTAATTTTCAAAAACGGATTAGTATCCAAAACTTTGGCTCTCAAATTCATTGTGGCCGCTCGGATAATTTTACCAGTTGAATCTTTGCGCTCAATAAATTGATAACGGTCCATAGGTACTGAATTTGATTCCTGTATAACAGCATCAGCTATGACCCCTAATTCAATTTGATTCACAAGACCCATTTTTCCTCCCGGATAATAGGAAACTGCTTTCGAATTTGGATTTTCTTTCGCATAAGCCCTTCCCATCAGTGCCACTCGAAAATCAAAGTCATCATGACCAATCAAAATCATTTTTTTTGAATTTGCAAAATCCTTCATTTTTTTAAAATCAATCAAATCAATGGATTCCCGATTTTGACGAGCAGTCACTTTCCTGGAATGCGCATTAATCAGGGACAGTTGATCTGCTTGAACGAAATGATTAAAAACAATTTCTTCCTTAAAAGTGAGGAGATTTTTTGGTAGAGCGCCGCCGAATAGCACAACAGCAGTATTAGGTTGAAACAGCTGGTCAAGTTTCGCAACAGGAAACTGATCTATCATTTGAGGTTTTTCTGCTTTTTGCGTAAGAACAGAGTACAACCCACCATGGACAAGATAAACTTTTTTTGATTCCTTAAACCCCAGCCTGATTAAATTTGCTAAGTAGATTGCAGACCTGTCTCTCGCCGAACGACCTAAAATGTAAATTTCAGAGTAGTCTTGGACTTGTTTCTTCCAGCTTTCCTGCACGAGTCTTTCATAAGACTTGGGGTGTGCAATGCGAAGTGCATTTTCCAAACTTCTAGTGAATTGAATTTTTGTGTATTTAAAGTCGACTTTAACTTTGAAACTCATTGGATCAAATGTCGTCAGAATCAAGGGTGTTCTGCCGCTTTTTAAAGTCTTTCCAAACTCTTCGTCAGAAATAAACTCGACACCGACATGATTCGTATATACTCCACTGAACAGCCGCGCAGAAGGCAAGGAAAAATCTTCGACAACAAAAAGTGAAAGTTCGTCTTCTTTTTTGTCGGTTAAGCCTTTGATAAACTGAATAAATTCTTCTGCATTGGAAAATCCATAAATTTTAGGATCAAATTGAGCTACGCCCATCAAAGCTTTCAAATTGAGTACTTGGCCAGCCAATTTCAATTTGATTTTCATTTCTCCCCAATGATCAAACATGAAGTCAGTCTCTGGATCGTATGAAACGATACCGATTCCTTGATCACCGGTTTGTTCAAAACATTTGGAG
>JBKCTJ010000070.1:0-3751 GCA_046318875.1 Pseudobdellovibrionaceae bacterium
TCGGCAGTCTCCGTCATTTCCACCATGAATGTCGAAAGTCCTTGGGAAAGTGCATCGTTTGCACCAATTCGAGTGAAAATTTGGTCGAACAAAGGAAGTTCACATCCAACAGCAGGGACATCAAATCCACATTGGGCTAAAATCACAGTGACAGCCAGTTGCCGCATCACAGTGCTTTTACCAGCCATGTTCGGACCCGTAATCAATAAGACTTGCTGCGGTTCCATGATCAAATCACTGGGAACCACTTCAGTTTTAATTTGATCTAGAACAAAATGCTTCAAGCCCTTGATTTGAATGCGCTGTTCATTCAGAAATTTTGGAGTGCAATAGCTTCTTTCTAAACTTAACCAAGCCATGGATGAATAAATGTCTAATTCGGAAACTCGCAAAGACAATTCAGCAACCACAGGGCTAAAGTTCAAAATTTGTTCTTTCAAATCCAAAAACATTTGATGTTCTAATTCAAATCTTTTGGTTTGGCTGGACAGAATCTTTTTTTCTAACTCCATTAATTCGTCGGTATAAAATCTTTCAGCATTTGCCAAAGTTTGTTTGCGTTTGTAAACCGCCGGGACCTTGGTCAATTGTGAGTTTGTAATCTCGATGTAATAACCAAAGACTTGATTGTAGCGGACTTTAAGGCTTGATATTCCCGAGAATTCTTTTTGTTCTGTTTCATATTTTTCAAGATAGGCTTGAGCATTTTGTGACAGTGAAATCAGCTCATCTAAGTTTTCAGAAATGCCGGTTTTAATTAAATACCCATGCTTGATCTGAAGCGGCAGCTCATCCAGAAGTGTCGATTTAATTGTAAGGGCTTGAAGTTTTAATTTTTCAAAGGATTCTGATTTCAAAAAATCACCAGGACCCATTTCGTTTCCAAGGATGATTTGGTCATCCGCAAAATTTAATGCTTCAATAGATGATAAAACAGCATCTGCTAAAGCTGCAAGATCCCTTGCATTTGCTTGGGCTGAGGTCAGCCGGACATATCTTCTTTCGATATCCCCGACGCCAGAGAGTACTTTTCGGAGTTGTTTTAGTTTCGGAAAATCATTTTTCCAGAACTGAATTTTCTTTTGGCGAAACAAAATTTCTGATAAGTCCCTCAAGGGATTCATTAACCAAGATCGCAGTTTGCGCCGTCCTGCCGAAGTTTCTGTGCGGTCCAGACAAGAAAAAACCGTGGGTTCATCATGACCCACATTGTTTTGAAAAATTTCGAGTTGTTTTTGCAGGCGAGGAGTTAAGTTCCATGAACTCTCTAGGTTTTTCTGAATGGGCTGACGGATCACGCGAAGAGACCCATTCCCTGAAAGGGCTGCAAGATAAGATAAAAGGGTTTGTAGAGCAGGGATCTGCAAACTTTTTTCTTCGATGTTGGTCAGATCTTTTAAAACTGAAAGTTCAACTTTATGTTGAACAGTTGAAAGTGGAATTTTCAATAATGATTGATCAAGAACAGAATTGGTTTTGTAGGTAACAAATTCAGCAACTGGATAATAATTCAAAGTTTCAATGGCTCTGTCCAAAGATGGAATTTCTAAGACAAAAGATTCACCAGTGCTCGCATCTAAAAAAGCTAAAATTTGATTTTCATAGCACGCCAAATAATGCGAAGTGGATTGATTCAAAGTTGTGTAATCATAGACAACGCCGGGGGTGAGGACCTGTGTCACTGCCCGCTTCACGATTCCCTTTGCTGTTGCAGGGTCTTCGACTTGTTCGCAAATGGCAACTTTAAGACCCACAGATAAAAGTTTATTGATAGCCCCAGAAGCCGAATGGTGAGGCATTCCACACATCGATGGTGAACCCTCAGATTTTTTATTTCTTTGAGTCAGGGCAATCCCTAAAACAGGAGCAGCTTTTTCAGCGTCACTTCCAAACATTTCATAGAAATCTCCCATTCGAAAAAACAGAATCTTATCCAAATGATGGGCTTTGATTTCGTTGTATTGTTTCATCAGCGGAGTTTCTTTGATCATGGTCTAGGAACATTACTCAAGGCTGCCAAGGGTTTGCAAGTCTGATCGTTGACTGCTGTTTGAGTGAGCAGAATCAATTTGATACTCATTTTCTGTGACCTTGATCCTGACCAAAATATTTTCAATACTTCAAACTTAACGCTCTGCTCTTGGTGTTTAGATCGGCGGAAATTTGCTCCCACCAAGGGTTTCCAGATGTTCAAAAAAATGAAATGAATTCAAATGGCACTTGGTGTTGAACTCAAACTTTTTGATTTTGTTCAACACATAGACAAGATAAAAGTCCGTACAATATTTTATAAATTTCCTGCTACTCATTCCAAAGACTTAACTTCGATTTCAATCCCTAGGTCGAGATGGCACAAGCCTTGTACATAGATAAGGGACTTGGACTTTTTGTCCAATGGGAGTGCATCATCATGAAAAATATTTCTCAGTTCATCACTACTTTACTTGCAGTCAGCAGTTTAACTGCTTGTTCCAACTACAAGTTTTCACCGGTGACAGAAGAATTTGGTGAAAATAAAATTGCATCTACTCCAGATGATGTCGTCGATTTGATTCCGCCAACTCCAAATCCAATTCCAGAGCCAATTCCAGAGCCAGTAAAACCTCCGGTTCCAGTTGTGCCAGCACCTATCCCTGCACCGACTCCTGTTCCAGCACCTGTTGTGCCAGTGCCGACTCCGCCGCAAAATACGAAAATTACCGAGAGCTATTCCATCCCCGTTGAAAAACCACAAGCTGATATCTTACTCATTTTGGATACTTCAGGATCCATGAGCCGCAATTTAGAAAAAATGGCCGGCAAGTTTCATAAATTGATTTCAAAATGGCAGGACATTGATTGGCAGCTTTCTATTATTAATCCCGCAGTGAATCCTTGGGACAGTTGGGCCATGATGGGATATTTGATGTCTCTTGAAGGAAAGAGTTCTTATCCTCCCACAGTCTTAAAGAAAACTGACTTTATGCCTCAAGATATTTTTGAAAGAAACGTTTCCCACGGGCAGTCACAAAGCTGCGCTGAAGGTGCACCATGGTGTATGTCTTCAAGACCAGAACCCTTAAAAACAATGATGCGCGTGATGGCTCAGCGAAATGAGGAAAGAAATCGAGACTTCTTCAGACCAGGGTCTTATTTTGTTCCAATTATCTTAAGTGATTCAGATGAAAACGAAAATGGTGTCAATGCCACTCAACCGTCAACAGTCGTTGCCGAATATCAGAAAATTTTTGGCAATACCATGAAGCCTATGGTTGGATTTAGTATCGTGGTTCCACCCGGCGATGTGAATTGTTACAAAGAAGAATCAAATTTTTTCAAAGGTGGCTTGGACCCACATTACGGAGTTGTGAATAGTCAATTTGCTCAAGTGACTGGTGGATTTACAGCAAGTATTTGTGATAAAGATTATTCATCTTCTCTAGAAAAAATCAGTGAACATCTTCGAGTGATAATTGATCAGTTTTTATTAAAAAACACACCTTTATCAGGAACTTTAAAAGTCACACTGATTCCTGAACAACCTGGAATCACTTGGAAACTTGATGGAAAAAAACTGATTTTCAGTAAATCACTGCCATCGGGAACTGAAGTGAAAATCAGTTATGAAATCAAAGCAAATTCTTCAGCGAAATAAGTAAAAATCAAATCCGCACCAGAGCGTTTGATGGAGGTGAGGACTTCCATCATTGCTTTTTCAGGATCAAGGGCTCCGCTTTTTCCTGCAAATTTGATCATGGCATATTCACCACTC
>JBKCTJ010000071.1:0-2175 GCA_046318875.1 Pseudobdellovibrionaceae bacterium
AAGCTGAAAACTACCCTCCTCCCTTGCCTGTGCTGCAGCGTCTGCAAAGAGAATTCGAAGTCAATTACATGGTCGTGTTTCGTAGAGTTTCCTCATCGATGTTTCAGAAAAATTTGACTGGCTTACGAAGGGGCGATCAGATTAAACTTCGGTATGAAAACTCGCGGTACTCCATCTACTCGCTCCATACAGGTGAAATCAATGCGCCATCGAATTGAAAATTATTTTTTGCACTTGGGCAGTTGGAATTTATTTTTTACAATGACTGGTGTGAGTGTTTTTACTTTTCACCATATGAACTTGTGGGAAGATCTTGGGCTGAGGATGTTTTCTGGCTGGTGGCTTGAAGTTCTCATCACTGCAGTTTTTTTAGCGGTGATTCATGCTTTTTACTTTTTGCCAGCTGTAGAGCGAAAACGGCCTTTTATTTTATACATCCCAATTTTTTTACTCACAATTTTTATCCTCGCCTACACCTTTTCCTGGGGTCAGTTTATCACGATGGGTGCATTCGCAGATATGGATTCAATCCGATTTGGGCTGGGGAATGGGATACAAATTATTCTGCATTTGTTTTCTCTTTCTTCGATGAGTGTTGTTATTTTATTGGCCTTATTTTTTGTCCCATTTATTGGGAATAAATTGATCACGTCTTATTTCAAACGAGTTGATTTAAGAATAATTGCAGCGATTCATTTCATTGTTTTCGTAGTTTTTGCTACGCTTGGAGTATGGAACAGAGCACTTCCGGCAAAGGCGCGCATGAAAGATCAAGATGGTCAAAATTGGTCTGTTCAAGAGCGAATTGATGTTCTTCATCGCGATGAATTGGGTCCATCGAGCTTTTTGTTTCAAAGCCTCTTCATGAATGGAGAGCAAGATGAACGATCCTTTGTTTCATCTGATTTGATCGAAGCCGAGTATGTGCCGCGAACATATCGTTATGAAGCTCGCTTGCCGGAAAAACCAAAAAACGTTATTGTGTTGATTTTGGAATCCTTGCGTCCAGATCAATTGATGAGCTTTGGGGGACGACGATCCGCCATGCCTACCATCGATGCGCTGGCCTCATCTTCTCTGACTTTTCAGCGAACCTACACGAACGCCAGTCATTCGAATTACGCTGATATTTGTCCTCTCAGTTCGCAGTATCCCCTGCGTTCCCACAGACAATATTTTTATCCGCGTTTAAGTCCTTATCCCAAAACTTTGATCTATGATGATCTCAAAAGCCTGGGTTACAAAACAGCATTCATTTCCTCTCAAAATGAAAATTGGGGACGAATGAAATTTTTTTTGGAATCACCATCGTTGGATTTATTTTTTCATTCAGAAAGTAGCGGTGAGGCAACGTACATCTCCACAACTGATACTGGATTTCAAGCGTGGATCAAAAAAAACAATGTCCGATCTGGAAAGTTGGATGATGCGACGACCGTTCAGCGGGCCATTGCTTGGGTGCAAGAAAATCAACGTGTCCCGTTTTTTCTTTCTTTGAATTTGCAGAGCAGTCACGTGCCCTTTGTGATGCCCGAGAATTTTGAACGCAAGTTCAGTCAAAGCCGTGAACCATTGAATATTTGGTTTGGGAAATATCCTTCGGATCAAATCGAGGCCGTGAAGGATCAGTATTCCGATAGTTTGTATTACATGGACTCCCAGATCGCACGACTGTTTGATGAACTCAAGAAATTAGATATTTGGGAAAACACTGTCATTGTTGTTTTAGGTGATCAGGGAACAGCCTTCGGAGAGCACAACGTTTACTCTCATGCATCGTCTCTTTACGAACCGGTGGCGCGGGTCCCTCTTATTGTGAAAGTTCCCGGAAAGGCCCCGCAAAGAATTAAAAGATTGACCGAACTGATCGATGTGCCTTCGATTATTTTGGCACAATTAAATTTGCCTCCCCATTTGGGATATCAGGGACAGTTTTTGAGTGAGTCCGAAGAAAAATCCTTTGTGTTCTTAACCGCGCAAACAAATATCATTGTACAATTCGGTGTCGTGGCTGGACGTTATAAACTGCTCCACACGCCACGTAAAAAAAAGTGGGAACTGTTTGATACTCAGATCGATCCGGAAGAGAAGAATAATCTGATTGCAGTAAAGCCTGAAGTTTTTCGTATACTGAAAGAGATTTTAGCTTTCTGGAAGTCAGAACAGTTAAGATAC
>JBKCTJ010000072.1:0-13130 GCA_046318875.1 Pseudobdellovibrionaceae bacterium
GGGACAAGGCGTGATGAAGGCTTACAATCATCATATTCCTTTGCAATACCGATGGCAGGTTGTGAATTATGTTCGCCACTTGGATGGCAAACATTAAGTGGTTGGGTTGTCCTAGGCATTGAAGTAAGTTTTTAAGTTTAATTTTAGAATAGATAGGGTGAGTTGAAATGGCAGCACAAGTATCTCATGAAGTGAATTTGGGACTCCGAAAATTTGAAACATCATCGACACTAAAGACCATCAGTTCTGTCTTTATGTTAATTGGCGTGTTGGGGTTTGTTTACGGGTTGCTTCGAGACCAAGAAAGAATGTGGACTTCGTATCTTGTCGCATTTTTTTATTTTTCTTGCTTGGGCTTGGGCGGATTGTTTTTTGCGTCTATTAACCATGTTTCAAAAGCGGGCTGGTCTGTCACTGTTCGACGATATGCGGAGGGGATGAGTGCATTTATTCCTTTGATGCTTTTCTTTGGAGTGATTTTGCTGTTTGGAGTAAATAAACTTTATTCATGGGCTGATCCAGAAGTTATTGCTTCTTCTCCTTTGGTGGCCGCAAAGACATCTTATTTGAATACCGGTTTTTTGGGCGGTAGGATTGTTTTATTCTGTGTGGGATTTTGGCTTTTTCGGCGCGCTTTGGTCAATAACGGTTCAGTAAAGCAAGATGAAACTGGCGATGCTGGTCTGACTTTAAGTGCAGTGGGTAAATCCATCGCTTTCATTTTATTTTTTGCCATGGCGTTTTCATTATTTGCAGTAGATTTATTGATGTCTCTGTTGCCAACTTGGTATTCAACGATTTTTGGAATTTACTGTTTTTCTGGATTATTCCAATCTTCTTTGGCTGTCCTAGCGATCATTATCATCTATATGAAAAGAAATGGCTTCGTGAAAGGTTATGTGACCAGCGAACATTTGCATGATGTTGTGAAGTATTTAAAAGCATTTACTGTTTTTTGGGCTTACATCGCATTTTCTCAATTTATGTTGATTTGGTATGCAAACATTCCTGAAGAAACCGAATACTACATCATGCGATCACAAAATGGGTGGCTTGGTATTTCCTTAGCATTGTTGATATTCAGATTTATTGTTCCATTTATTGCCTTGTTACCTCGTGGTGCAAAACGCAATGAAAGCCATGTCATTCTGGTGTCTTGCTTGGTTTTGGTCATGCAATACGTCGATATCTACTGGATGGTCTATCCCAACTTTTTTGATGGTGTTTTGACCTTTGGTATTCTTGAAGTGGCGATTTTTCTGGGATTCTTGGGTGTCTTTATGGCTTCTGTTTTTCATTTTTTCACGAAACACAACTTGGTTGCCATTAAGGATCCAAGAATGGATGAAGCTCTAAACCACCACGTGACTTATTAAAAACAGTTTGAAGAGAAATCTCAAAATCAGCTTCGGCATCTCAGGTCAAAGCACCCAGGCTCCTAGACTTTTTCGACAAAACCTAAAAGCTCCGAAATTCCTTGGTATTTTCGGGGTATTCTTTTATATACTAAAAAATTAAATATGAATTCTATCGATATCTATCTTCCAGATGGTTCCGTTAAAAACTTTGATCACGAGCCAACAGCTCTTGAAGTAGCTCAAACAATTGGGACTCGCCTTGCCCAAGACACCCTTGGTGTTCAAATGAATGAATCAAGGGATGTCATGGATTTGCGTTTGCCTTTGGCGAGTGGAACAAAAATCAAGCTGATTACAACAAAATCTCCTGAAGCCAGCGAGGTCATCAGGCATTCGGCGGCCCATGTGATGGCTCAGGCAGTGCAAAGCATTTGGCCTGAAATCAAAGTGACCATTGGCCCTGTGATTGAGAACGGTTTTTTCTATGACTTTGATTCACCCCGAAATTTTTCGGAAGACGATTTGGGCTTAATTGAAAAAAAAATGCAGGAAATTATCTCCACAGATTATCCATTAACTAAAGAAGTATGGCCTATTCAAAAAGCCATCGAGACATTTTCCAAAATGAATGAACGTTTCAAAGTTGAAATCATTCAAGACCTAGCCGCAAAAGGCGAAAAAGAAGTCAGTATTTATCATCAAGGTCCTTGGTTTGATTTGTGCCGTGGTCCCCACATTCAAAGAACCGGCCAAATCAAAGCATTTAAACTGTTAAGTGTTGCTGGTGCCTACTGGCGTGGTGATGAAAAAAATCCGATGTTACAGAGGATTTATGCAACGGCATTCACTGATAAAAAAGAACTCGAAGTCCATCTGCAAAATATCGAAGAAGCGAAAAAGCGAGACCACAGAAAACTCGGCAAGGAATTAGGGCTTTTTTACTTTCATGAATGGGCTCCGGGATCTCCATTTTTCACTCCAAAGGGAACTGTTGTTTACAATGAACTGGTTGGTTTGATGCGCAGTCTTTATTTCAAACACGATTACCGAGAAGTGATTACTCCGCAAATTTTTGATGTGAATTTATTTAAAACTTCTGGCCACTATCAAAACTATAAAGAAAATATGTTTTTTACTGAAGTTGAAGAACGCGAATTTTCCTCAAAACCCATGAACTGTCCAAGTCATTGTTTATTGTTTGCTTCAGAAAAACATTCTTACCGTGAACTTCCGCTTCGCATTGCAGATTTTGGTCGATTGCATCGCTATGAAAAATCCGGCGCCATGAGTGGACTCACTCGAGTACGAACATTTTGCCAAGATGATGCCCATGTCTTTTGTACTTATGATCAAATGCAAACGGAAATTGCTGCGTTTATGCAGCTTTTGAACGAGACTTATTCTATCCTTGGAATGGATCGCTACAAGATTTATTTATCCACTCGTCCTGAAAAGCGCATGGGAAGTGATCAAGTCTGGGATGATGCCGAGAGTGCTTTGGCCTCAGCTTTGAAATCATTAAATTTAGAATTTACGATTAATCCAGGTGACGGAGCTTTTTACGGGCCGAAACTGGATATTATGTTTGTCGATGCTTTAAACAGACCGTGGCAATTAGGCACTTTGCAATGTGATTTTAACTTACCTGCAAATTTTGATTTGAAATACACGGGCGAAGATAACAAAGATCATCAGCCGGTGATTTTACACCGCGCGATCTTAGGTTCTTTAGAAAGATTCATCGGGGTTTATTTAGAACATACCGCTGGAAAGCTCCCAACATGGCTGTCTCCCACTCAAATCGTGATTATCAATGTGACGAACCGAGTAGACGGTTTTTGTCATGAATTGAAGACAAAGTTTGCTGCTGAAGGGGTTCGAGTTGATTTTGATTCTCGAAATGAACAGTTGAAGTTCAAAATTCGCGAAGCACAGTTGACCAAAGTCCCATATATGTTGATTATTGGAGACCAAGAGGCTGAAAAAGGTGTTCTTTCTGTCCGCACTCGAGACGGCAAAGACCACCGTGATATTCAAGTGGATCAATTTATTTCGGATATCCAACACGAGATAAAACAAAGATTGTTAGTTTCAAAAATGTTCGAAGGAGGATTGCATTAATACGTTCGAAAAAAAGCCAGCCCCACCGGGCGCTGCAAATCGATATTCAAAAGGTGGCGATAAAGGTAAAAAAGACAGCATGCGAGTCAATCGCGAAATTCGCGCAGCTCAAATCCGCGTCATCGATGATGAAGGCGGAATGTTAGGAGTCATGTCAGTCCCAGAAGCTTTGCGAATTGCAGAAGATCGCGGCTTAGACCTCCTTGAAATTGCTCCGACAGCGACGCCTCCGACTTGCAAAATCATGGATTATGGCAAGTACAAATACGAAAATAAAAAGAAACAAGCTGCTGCCAGAAAAAAGCAGGTCATTGTCCAAATCAAAGAAATTCAAATGCGACCTCGCACTGATCAACATGACTTTGAAACAAAAATGCGCCACGGCCGACGTTTTCTTTTGGATGGGGACAAAGTGAAAATTTCACTCAGATTTTTAGGACGCGAAATGGCCCATCAAGAAGAAGGCTTTAAACTTCTGACCAGAGCCGTGGAATTTATCAAAGACATCGGCATAGTCGAAGCCCCACCAAAAATGGAAGGCAAACAGATGTTCTGTATGCTCGCCCCAGATCAAACAAAAATTAAAGATTATCTCAAAGCCAACCCAGATGCGATGAAACGCACAGGCGAAGCTCCCAAAGATGAAGATCTGATGGAAGCAGGGGACGACGACGAATAACGAGTCGATTTGTCGAATGTAGGCCCCGAGCACTGCTTGGGGTTTTGCTATTAAGTTTCAGTTGAATTTATACGCACATTTTGAGCCTGGAGAGTTTAATTTATTTTCCAATAGCTGAGGGAGTTTTTTCAGAATCCTTTAGCGAAGCAAGTTTCCGAGCCAGCTTTGGATCAAAAAATGCGATGGCTTGAACATTCCTGCTGTCATCTAAAAGTAAACTCACTCCTAATTTGTAATCAATAAGATTTTTTGATGAATTTGGAGTTCCGTGTGAATTGTTAAGAGTCATTTTCTTTTCTTCAAAGTTACCATTTACAAAAAAGCTTTGAATCGTTTCTACTCTTGTTTCCGCTTCTTCAGGTTGAAGCATCCATAGACTTGATTGCAATAATTTTGAAATCGAGAATGTTAACGTCAGTCTTTGATAGCCATTTTCTGAATCATAGCTCCACTTTTCCAGATCATCGTTTTTATCTTTTTTGTCAGGCTGTCCAAAGAGAGCTTGAATTTCTAATTGAGTACTTTTGCCGATTTGAAGATTTTGAAAATTCTGAAATGTTAAAGTAGACTTTTTTTGTGCTAATTTTGTTGAAGTACATGCTATGAAAAAAACGGGTAAAATGAAAATTAAATACAGCGACTTCATTTGGTTTCCTTTAACTTAAGTTTATCACCGTATCTTTGTTTAATCCAATCATAAGCTTTAGATGACTTTAGTTTAAGAGTGTCCGGTGCAAATAAATAATATTCAATATTGTTTGCAAAGTCTTCTTCGCGGGAAAGCTTGCTGTCGACCTCGACGTTCATCTCGTTTTTTCTTGGTCGCCAAAAAATAAACCCAGTTTGATCAATTTCTGTATTCCAACCAGACTTTAGGCTGTAATCCATTCTTTACTTTAGCGGTAAGTTTTCCAAATTCCATATGTGCCAATTCATGTGCTAAGATTCGACTTAGGCGTTGTTGTTTCCCAAAAGCCGTATCATAGAAAACTAAGTGGCCGTTGCCATTACTTGCAGGATTTGGATAATCTTTAGATTTACGTGCTAGATAAATGCCTTCGATTTGATTACTCCATAGAACTTCAGGAATTTCTTCAAAGGCTTCAATAACTCTTACTTTTTTCTCGGTACTCCACTTATGAAAAATTTCACTTTTATTAGGCCATCCCGAAGGAGTCTTCGTCTTCATTTTATTTTTAAGAAAATGATCGGCTGAGCTGTAAACACGACAGTGCTCCTTAACTGTAGTTGAAGGAACAAAAGTTCCGTCCGCTTTATAGTATGCACTTCTTGAATAACTGTTAACTTTATATTTACCGCCAGAACAAGTACCACTGGCGAACGAAGCCATTGAAAAGAAAATGCTTGTTGAAAAGAAAATCAATGTAGAAATCACTAAAATGAAGCTATCAAAATAAAATTTGAAAATAAACAATACATTTTAGAGTAAAATTCCAATCAATGCTCGGGGTTTTCAAGATATGATGGAAGCAGGGGACGACGACGAATAACGAGTCGATTTGTCGAAGGTCAACCTCGAGCAAGGAATTCGCTTGTTGAATCCAAGCCAGAGACAAAGAAGTCCATGGCTCGTGTCAAAAAGCTCGTGTCAAAAAGCTGGTCAGTCCATCGCGGCACTTTGTAAAGTGCTTGGTCACCTATTTTGCTTTGTAGTCGACGAGAGCTCGAGCTGACCGCTGGTACACTATTCGCTATGAATCCATTAAAGAAACGTTCTGATTGAAAACTGGGAAATGAATCCCACAAAATTTGGAACGTTGTCAAATAATGGAGGTCTGTGATGCTCGCCAAAAATTTTTTGGGTATCTTTTTTGTATTTATGCTTTTTCATTCTAACAGCTACGCATCGATACCTAACAGCGTTGATCCAAACAGGGTTGATCCAAGCACTTGCAGTGTTTCCGACTCGACTATTACAGCTGTTGAAGAATGGCTAAAGTCAGATCTTAACCACTCCTCTGATGTCATTCTTCGTTTGCAAATAATCTCTGCACTCAAAAAAGATACTTGTGTTTCGTCAAAACTATCAGAACTTTCAATACGAAATAAATCTCTTCTCAATGATTCTGGGATGGGAATGCTTGCTGATAGAATTTCCGAAAATTTTTTTTTTAAAACTGGCTTGACGGTAAGAGAAGTTATTGAAAATTTCTTTTACGAATAAGGATATGGAGGGTTTAAGTTCGGTCTAAAAGGTTTGATCGCTTTTAAACGAAAGGCTCTGTTGATGTTTGAAATAGTTGTCGAACAAAGACAGGACTCCTGCAGACGAGGATATCATAGGGTATGAAGCTACTGACGACTTGGATCATCTTGTTCACTTTAATTATCCAGGGTATGGGTCTGCGAGCGACTTATGCTCAAGTGAGCGATGCTCAACCTCAAGTGAGCAATGCTCAACCTCAATCAGTGCAAAAAATTACAGAACCTTCGCAAACGGTCCTGTTTCCCTCGGTACATCCCACAGATCCCAACAGCGCAGTTCAAATAACTCAAACAGCTTTGCAAACAACAGTCGGTGAACTCGAAGCAACTCTCGATCAAAATTTACCCCATAGAGATCTGTTGGTCTCAACAGATTCTGAGGTCATCGCAGATCAAGTTGCTGCGACCCAAGCGAAGCGGCCTTCTCGCGTAACGCGTTTAATTCCCATTGGTCAACTGACAGACCACCTCAACCAGCGGCTTCGAAATACACAAAATGCAATTCAAGGAGCCTATCAACATCTTCAACAAGCTGCTCGAAATGATAAAATTGGCTTAATCATCGTAACGATCAACACGGTCTATGATTCATTTGTTTGGATGCATGCGACCCAGTACTCAACAGAAGTTGCCGTTGCCCAGTCACTTTTTTCAGTCATTATCGCCATGGCATTTAGTGTTGATAAAGACTTGTGGTCACGCATGGCTTGGAAAGTCCAAAATCGAATGATTCGACTTTTTGATTCGGGAGCGGGAGCAGTCGGAGCAGACACGCCGGCAATGTCTCGCACGATGGAAATGGCAACTGCCTTCGCAGCGCACATGACCTTGAGCACCGGGATTCAAGCAATTCGTTTGGGGATTTGTTCCTATGATCAAGCGATGACTCTGCCGTACGTGGTTTCTTCTGTTGCTATTGCCCTTGCAGTTGCAGCTTTAAATACCTTCAGTAGTTTTGCGTTTGCGGATTTTCTTGCTCGGATCGACCAAGACAGGTATCCCTTTGCGAAGTCTGTCTTTCGCAGATTTCAAGAAGTTCGCAGCATCATTCTTGGTAATCTTGCAGCTTCAGGAAAAGTTTTGCAGCCAAGCGTTTTCGGATTTACGGCGCATATCACCTTATTAGTGACGGGTATTTTGGGAATTGTTTTTTATGCAAATCGATCTCAGATCGTTGATTGGGTCGAAAAAATTCCTCAAATTTTAAATTTCAAAAATAGACTGATGAATGTGGGCCAAGGTTTTTCTGATTTGCTGAACAAGACCCAGCGTCTCGTTAGTCTGAATGGTCGTTTGCAATGCACCAGCGTCTTATAGATCATTTAAACTCAAATGCATTTTTCTAAATAAAATTTATAAACAAATAAGGTATTGAAAATAAAACCCCAGCGATTGCTTAGGGTTTTATTTTGATTAAGTTCATTCGACTTCGCTCAATAACCGTATCGCTCGATTTCAAACACCATTCCCTGAAGTCGGACTTCGAGGCCACGGGCGTCTTGTCCTTGAAATGCGAGTTCAAATGAAGCGCCTCCTTGTTTTTTTACGCTGAGAGCAGCATCGAAACTGATTCCTGCTTGGATCAATGTTGCACCAGCGGTTGAACCGACGTTGTAACTTCCAATCAAGGCTCTTGGATCTTTGGCGACACCAAATGAAGTTGAGTAAATTGCTACGTGATCAATTTTGCTGAAACCAAGACCGATTCCCAAGCCACCAAGTCGAAGGATCACGGGGTATTCCGCTCTTTCGTTTTGAGCAGTGACGCAGGATAAAACCCCCGTACCGCGAAGTTGTTGAAAGCTAATGATGGGGCTAAAGCTGTATCCCGATAAATTGCCTTGCAGTGAACATGTCCAAAGTGGACCAACGGTCAGGTTTTCATTGGCAAAGGCTGAGGGGAGATAAGATGCGATGACTAGTGTCATCGCAGAAAAAAGTTTAAACATAAGGGCTCCTTTAAAGGTTGATTGGTTGTCGGTCGATCCCTTACGCAAGCAATTCAGAGTCCGATTTTGAATTCAAATTTATCAATGAATCAGATGATTTGTGTCCCATTTTTCCGCATGGTTTTGAAGTCATGTGGTGAATAAGGAGAGGAACTTGAAGTCATACTTGAGAGGAATTTTGACTCAACAATGTTCAAGTGAAGGGTGAAATTTTCAGAGACAAAGAAATTTTTTGTGAAAATGGTATCTATATCCCCTGAACTGTGCTTTAACAAAGGCTCAACAGTCGTTCTATTGAGTCAATCGGTTTTCTTTTGTCTACTTTGAATGGCCCCTAGGCTTTATTTAAGGAGGCACTAATGGGAAAAAAATTGTATATCGGTAATTTGTCTTTCAACGTTGATTCAAATCAATTGGTTGATCTTTTCGCTCAAGTTGGAACAGTTGATTCTGCCAATGTGATCATGGATCGTGACACTGGACGTAGCAAAGGTTTTGCCTTTGTTGAAATGTCTGAAAGCAGCGAAGCTCAAGCTGCAATCCAAAAATTCAACGGCGCTGAATTAGCAGGTCGTGCGATGAATGTTTCTGAAGCGAAACCACAAGCTCCACGCACTGGCGGCGGCGGTGGACGTGGTGGATTTGGTGGCGGCGGCGGTGGATCACGTCGTTCTTACTAAGCCCGAAAGGCATTGATGATGGGAGCAAGTTCCCATTTCCAAGACGAAGAACCGACTTTTATAAGTCGGTTTTTTTTATTCTTCCCTATGAACCACAGTCGGACGAATCCTCCCATTCGATATTGCTAGCGAAAATTGGTTAGTTCCGACTGCACTATGAAGACCACTAGTTTCCCTTTCAAATTTTGAAAATCAGCGCGATACAACGACAATTCCGTTGATCTTCTGCATTTCTGTGGCTATATCTTGGAGTCTTCGATTGGGCAATGGAAGCGCTGGTAGACAATTTCAATCGTTTAATACAGACGCCAAAATCGACGTATCTTCTTCGGAAGACGTAAAAACGGAGCCCTTCACTGGGAGCCAAGAAAGCGAGATCGCTTTATGAAACAGAAAACCCACAGCGGTGCAAAAAAAAGATTGCGCCTCCTGCCTGGTGGAAAAGTGAAACGAAAACAGTGCGGAATGAGACACTTAAACTCACACATGAGTTCGAAGACCAAACGCCAAAACGGGAAAACAGCCTACATTGATGAAGGTTTTATGTACCAAATTAGTCGCACATTGGTGTTTTAAGGGGTAATCATGGCACGCGTAAAAAGTGGAAAAACAAGTAAAGCTCGTCACAAAAAAGTACTCAAGGCCTCAAAAGGTCGATATTCAGCAAACTCAAGATCGTATATCCATGCCGTGGAAAAAAATGACCGCGCAATGGCCTATGCTTTCCGACATCGCAAAATGAAGAAGAGACAATTTCGTGCTCTTTGGAATCAGCGTATCAATGCAGCTGCAAGATTGAATGGAACAACTTATTCAAGATTGATTGGTGGATTGATTAAAGCCGGTGTTGAACTTGACCGTAAATCACTCGCTGAACTTGCGATTCAGGATGCTCAAGCTTTCGCTGGTCTGTGCAAACACGCCATCGCCTAAAGCAAAAGCGCAAAATTTTAAAAGTGAAATCTGCCAAATCTTCCTCAAACGAAGATTTGGTTTTTTTGCGTTCGAAAACTGATCATGATCCTTCCTTCGAACAAAGAAAGAAAGATCACATTCGCATCGCGCTCTCTCCGGAAACTCAGACGGCTTCTCTTTCTGGGTTCGAGAAAATCAATCTTCACGTTGATGGGTTGCCCAACCTCAATTTTTCCGACGTAACACTTGAATCCCATATTTTTGGTTCACGTTTTTCTTCGCCATTTTTTATTAGCTCGATGACAGCAGGTCATTCCGAATCCATTGAAATTAATGATTTTTTAGCGGGGCTGAGTACTGATCTAAATATCTTTTGCGGAGTCGGTTCTCAAAGAAAAGAAATTGATGATACGACGGCGCAAAGGGAGTGGAAGACGATCCGCAAATCCCATCCCAAGGCTAAGCTCTTGGGCAATTTAGGAGCTTCTCAGTTGGTGAGATACAAAGCTGAAAAGGTCTTACAGCTCATTGAAAATATCGAAGCCTTTGCTTTTTTCATTCATTTTAATTCGCTGCAGGAAGTCCTTCAGCCCGAAGGGACTCCGGATTTTTCTGGGGCTTTGGATGAACTTGCTCGGTTAATTCAGAAATCTCCGGTTCCTATTATCGTGAAAGAGGTCGGATCTGGTTTTAGCCAACAAAATATGAAAACCTTAGATCAGCTTGGGGTTGCTGCCATTGATGTGGCGGGACTTGGCGGGACCCATTGGGGGCGTGTCGAAGGCTTGCGGTCTAAACCAAAGACGATGTTGGCCCAAACCGCAGAGACTTTCTCGAAATGGGGCAAATCAACTGCGGATTGTCTGATCGAGAGTAGCCAGATTCATGTGAAATGTCAGATTTGGGCATCTGGTGGTATCAGAAATGGCCTCGACGGGGCTAAGATGAGTGCAATGGGTGCAAAAGCATTGGGGCTTGCGATGCCATGGATGAAAATTTTTACAGAGCATAAGAAGCACAAGCGAACTCAAGCGGCCCGTGATTTTTATGAGTTACTTTGTTATGAAATGAAAGTAGCTCTGTTTTGTACGGGATCTAAAACGGTTTCGGACCTTAAAGGAAAAGCGCAATGGAAAAAAAATCCACAAATTTAACTGAAGCCTTTAAGGGGTTCTCTCAACTGACTCTGGAACAGAGGCTTGAAACGCTGGCTTCCCAGGGTGCTTTGTCTGCGGAAGATTTGCTTTTTTTAAAACGAGGCGGTCTGAAAGATACTAAACTTGGCGAAAAGTTTATTGAAAACGTCATTGGTTATTTCCAAATGCCCTTGGGTGTTGCTACGAATTTCAGAATTGATGGAGTTGAGCGTTTTATTCCGATGGCCGTGGAAGAAACTTCCATCATTGCAGCTGCAAGTAAAACAGCGAAATGGATTTTGGAATCAGGCCGAATCACGACGGAAGTTGTCGGTCAAAATATCATTGGACAAATTCAGTTTGCAAAAATCATGAATGTTGAAATGTTTCAGCAGCAAATCGCACACCATAAAGCTCAGTGGATTGAAATGGCCAATCGTGATGTCGCAAACGGATTGGTGAATCGCGGCGGTGGTGTTGAAGATATCACGGTGCGATTGCTGGATCGCAAGGATGGCTTTTTCATGGGTGTTGTGCATGTTTTGATGAATCCCTGCGATGCCATGGGCGCAAATATCATCAATCAAGTTTGTGAGTATTTAAAAGAGCCCCTTGAAAATATCACTGGTGAAAAAGTATCGATGTGCATTCTTTCAAACCTAGTGGATACTAAGGTAACAAAAGCTTGTATTGAATTAAATAATATTGATCCAGAACTTGCAGAAAAAATTGAAGAAGCTTCATTTTTCGCCCAGATTGATCCTTACCGTGCATCTACAAACAATAAAGGTGTGTTGAATGGAATTGATCCCATTGTTTTGGCCACAGGAAATGACTGGCGTGCTGTTGAAGCGGGAATTCACGCCTATGCTTCTCGAGATGGTCAGTATCGATCTGTGACTCAATGGAAACGAGACGGAAAAACATTGGTGGGATTGTTAGAAGCACCACTCATTGTTGGGATCGTGGGCGGAGTGACAACTTTGCATCCCATGGCTGCATTGAGTTTAAAACTTTTAAATGTTCATTCAGCAAATGATTTATCTCGAGTGATGGCCGCCGTTGGTCTTGCGCAAAATTTAGGTGCATTGAAAGCTTTGACCACGGTTGGAATTATTGAAGGGCATATGAAATTGCATGTGAAAAATTTGGCCATTGGTGCTGGCGCCCAAGAAAAAGAAATGCCCTTGTTGCAAAAAAAATTAGAGGAAATTCTGGCTTTGAAAAAACGCATTAGCTTGTCTCAAGCCATTGAATCATTGAAAGAAATCCGGCGCGGACAGACGGATGGAGTTTAGTTTTCAGGTTCCAGGTAAGACTTTTCTTCTGGGCGAATACGCTGTTTTAGCAGGTGGTAAAGCACTGATTTTTTGTCATCAGCCTTATTTTAATTTTAAACTCAGTGATGAAAATTTAAAAAATCAAGTGCAAAAGAATGCCTCAGCATCCAATTTGCATCCATCAAAACTAGATTCACTTTCAAAATTTTTTCATCCTGAATCTCCGGCTGGATGTTTATTAGCTAGTTCTCAACTTGTTTTTCCTGATTTGTATTTGTCCTGTGAGCAACAGTATGGGCAAGGCGGGTTTGGCTTATCGACGGCGGAATTTCTGGTTGCTCAGCAGATTGTGAATCTTCGCATCGGAAATCAAATCGAATCCGACGGTGCCTTTATTTCTCATTTTCAAGATCATTGTCGTGTAGAGCCCTTTCAGCTATTGAAAAATTATTGGCAGACCTTTGATCGACTTCAGAAAAAACGACCCAGTGGTGCCGATCTGCTCGCTCAGTCCATGGGTGGATTTTGTTTCGTTGATCCAAAAGAAAATGTTCTCCGCCAAATGAGTTGGAAGTTTGAAGATCTCAATGTTTTTGTTCTTCCAACGGGCAATAAATTGAAAACTCATGAGCATCTTGATCAATTGAAAGCTTCAGATTTTTCAGATTTAGTCAGTTTAAGTCAGGATCTGGAGGATGTTTTTCTGAAAAATGATGCTCGACAAATGATTCGCCTTGTTGCTGAGTATGGAAAAATTTTAAACCAGCAAGGTCTTCTGGATAATAC
>JBKCTJ010000073.1:0-2488 GCA_046318875.1 Pseudobdellovibrionaceae bacterium
GATTGGAGAGGGGTATTTACCTTCATCCAAAAGCTAAGGTCTCAAGAGAAATTGATTTTCAGATCGCTTGCACTAAATTTGGTCCAGAAGCAGTTGTGGGCGGACTTACGGCCCTATTCTACTACAACCTTGCCAATCAGGTACCGCAGCAAACATGGCTTCTTGTTCCACCAAAACAACGAACAAGCAGCAAGGGATATCGTCTGATTCGCACAAAGACTCCGCTCAATATTGGAGTGGTCGAACGAGAACGGTTTCGGATTGTCTCGATTGAAAGGGCCATCGCTGAGGGCTTCAAGTTTGCCAGTAAAATTGGAGAAAGAACTGCCATCAAAGCTGCTCGAATTGCCATTCAGCAAAAGCAGACGACCCTTAAAAAAATTGGAATGATGGCAAAAGAACTCGGTCTTGATTCCTACATGACAAAGTACTTCGAGGCCATAATAGGAGCCATTGAAGGATGACGACAAAAGCAAAGGGCGAGTCTGTCCGCCAAAAACTCACAACTGCCGCGAAAAAACTGGATGCCAAATTTAGAGATGTTGAAACAATTTTTTTAATTGAACGACTTGTCGCCAGGCTCATTGCCGACAAAAAGCTTGCGGATCGACTTGTTTTTAAAGGCGGCTTTGTTGGCCTTAAAGTCTATAAATCTCCTCGCTACACTGTCGACTTAGATGCTCTTTTGGTAAAATCAAACATTGAGCAGACGCTGGACCAAGTAAAGAAACAAGCAGAACATGATCTTGATGATGGAGTCTGGTTTCGCTTTGAAAGCCAAGTCGATTTGGCAACCCAAGGCGAATATGGCGGCATTCGCCATGTGTACCGAGCCGGAATTGGCGAAGTTCTAAAAAATCTAAAGAAGGCACAGATTATCAATTTCGATCTTGGGATTGGTGATCCAATTACTCCGGGACCACAAACAGTTGAAGTCAGTCCTTTGATAGGCCACGAGCTAATAAGTTGGTCAGTCTATCCTATTGAAACCATCTGTGCGGAAAAGCTTCATGCCCTCATATCTCATGGTGATCAAAACTCAAGGTCCAAAGATGTTCATGATTTGGCAGTCTTCCTTCCAAAAACTGATCCAAAGACTTTGAAGAAGGCCATTAAAAATTGCTTTGAATTTAGAGAGACCGAAGTTCCGGAGAGTTTTTTAAAAGATGTTAAAAATCTAAATACAAGTCGGCTTCAAAAAGGTTGGTCAAGTGCAGTGGCCTCGATTCCTTCTGCGACATCTTTTGAAGAAGCCTTCAAAAGGCTAATAGACGAGTTGAAAAATATTGAAGGTCGTTGGTAGGCATCAATGAAACAACAATCGACACCCAGCCTTATTCTTGAGGGGTATAAACAGACAGATGCCCATAAACTACGAGAAGCAGAAAAATGGCTCTTTTGGATTAAAGAATACCTTGAGATCCCAGAAGACAAATATCGAACCTTAGAAGTTGTGTTCAGGCAGCTACTCATCCATCCCAAAATGAATACTGCTTTTGCCTATCAGTTTGATGAGCATTTTAAGCTAAGTTCAGATTCCAAGAAGATAACGATGAACCTTCTTCTCAACCAAACTCCCATTTTGATCGTGCAGAAAATCCTGGGGCATCTTGAGTTAAAGACAACGCAGTACTACATAGGGGAACTAAAAAAGTCCGACATCATTGGAACTTCAGAAGTTCTCTTTGGAAGATCGAAGAAAAAACAAGGTAAACTCAAAATCGCATAGGCCTACTTGCCGACAGCAAGTTTGGCCTCCATCATTTGCCGAAACATTTTAATATCGTTTTCTTTCATTCGTTTTAATAAATCGACAATGACCTCCGCATCTGTGCGATCCTCTTTAAAATTGCGGAGCCTTTCTTTAAAGGCCTTTTCATTGGTTCCAAGGGCCATCAACATTCGGTAGAGGGTTTCGCCTTTCGGGGCATTAGCTCGCCCTGTTTCCATCTGTGCGATGTAGCTGTCAGTCACACCCACTGCTTGGGCAAGGCTTCGCATGGATAGCTTTTTATCTTTTCTTAGTTTTCTTAAAAGTCGTCCTTCCTTACTAGGAAGCACCTTAGATGTTCTTAGGCTCATACTCTTAAAAGTTAGCGGATCTCCAGAAAAATTACTACATATTTAGCAAATGCCTATTCAATAAGGGTCAATGAAGCCCACTGGTCTTCGTTTGGGCCTCATATTAAAACGCTTCTGTGTTCTTTGAGTTTGAATAGGTAGATATTTATGTAATACAAATTATTAAAATCACTGGGAATTATTAAAAAACTGATTTAAGTGTTTGAAAAAGGTCGGGGGCCAAAAGACCCCCGATAAGAGTGGTGGAGGCGGAAACGACCCACTAACACCTTGATATTCCTCAATATTGAACTATCGCCCATATACTGCACCCTATATTTTAAAGTGCATTTCTCAGTATGATATTTTTTTAATCATATTCCGATATTTTGCCAATTCAATTCCCCTCAGCTCAATCGAATAAATA
>JBKCTJ010000074.1:0-21042 GCA_046318875.1 Pseudobdellovibrionaceae bacterium
CGACAACATCGCTCCCTTAGATGGACACTAGTCATGGGTATTAAAACATATAATCCACGTTCACATGGTAAACGAGCAATGGTCGGTTTTGATTTCAAAGAAATCACAAAAACCACCCCAGAAAAATCTTTGACAGCTCCACTTCGCAGAACAGGCGCGCGAAGCAATACTGGCCAAATCAGTATGAGACATTTCGGTGGTGGTCATAAGAGACGCTACCGAATCATTGATTTTAAAAGACAAAAAATTGAAATTTCAGCATCAGTTGTTGCGATTGAATACGATCCGAACAGAACTTGCCGAATTGCTTTGATCTCCTACACTGATGGTGCAAAAGCTTATATCTTGGCCCCTGTAGGTTTGAATGTTGGTGATAAAGTCATTTCCAGTGATGCTGCGGATATTAAGCCAGGCAACTGTTTAGCTTTATCTTCTATTCCAGTTGGAACAACGATTCACAACATTGAAATGCGACCAGGCAAAGGTGGACAAATCTGTCGCGGTGCCGGAGCTTCAGCAATTTTGGCGGGTAAAGGTGATGTCTACTGTCAAATTCGTATGCCATCGGGCGAGACAAAACAAATTCTAGCAACTTGTAAAGCGACGATTGGGCAAGTTGGAAATACTGATAATGAAAATATTGCTCTTGGAAAAGCAGGTCGACGACGATGGCTTGGTGTTCGACCAACGGTTCGTGGTATGGCGATGAATCCTGTTGATCATCCACTCGGTGGTGGTGAGGGTGTCGGTAAAGGGCATCATCCGGTCACTCCTTGGGGTCAGCCGTGTAAAGGATATAAAACACGGAACAGCAAACGAACGAATTACTCTATCATTAAGAGAAGAAAGTAAGGAGTACTGAATGGCTAGGTCGTTAAGAAAAGGTTTCTACGTTGAGTACACACTCATGAAAAAAATAGAAACTGCCATTGCGAAAAGTGATAAAAAAGTGATAAAGACTTATTCTCGCAGATCAACTATTTGGCCTGAGTGCATAGGGTTAACTTTTGCTGTGCATAACGGGAAAAAATTTGTTCCCGTCTATGTCACTGAGAACATGGTCGGTCACAAGTTGGGCGAGTTCGCGCCAACTCGAACTTTCCATGGTCACGCTGAGAAGAAAGCACAACCGGCGGCGGCATCGGCTGCCAAGAAGTAATTGAAAGTAACGGAGTAGATAATGGAATCTAAGGCATCTTTAAAGTTCGCAAGAGTCGGGTCGCAAAAAGCTCGCCTTGTTGCTGATCTGATCAGAGGAAAAGACGTAGAGGTAGCTCTTCGAGTTTTAACTTTTACAAATAAAAAGTCAGCTGATCTGTTCAAAAAATTACTTCTCTCTGCTGTAGCGAATGCAGAGTACAAAAAGACCATTGATGTAGATAAGCTATATATCAAAACAGTTTTTGTTGATCAGGGTCCTGCTTTAAAGCGTTTCCGACCTCGTGCTCAAGGGCGCGCCTATGGAATCAGAAAAAAGACCAGTCACTTGAACATCGTTTTAGAGGAGAAATAGAGTGGGACAAAAGGTTAACCCAGTAGGTTTTCGTGTTGGTGTGATCCGTACCTGGGATTCTCGTTGGTACGCAAAAGGTCATCAATATTTTGAAAATTTACACGAAGATATTAAATTCAGAAAGTATATCAAAGAGAAATTGAAGCACGCTGGTGTTTCAAAAGTCGAATTGGAACGTACTTCTAAAAAAGTTCGAGTGATTATTTCTTCAGCTCGTCCTGGGATTGTGATTGGTAAAAAAGGGACTGGCTTAGATTCTTTAAGAGCTGACATTCAAAGACTAACTGCCAATCAAGTTGAATTAAAAATTGTTGAAATTCGTAAGCCTGACATTGATGCCCAATTGGTTGCCGAAGGTGTTGCATTAAAGTTAGAAAAGCGAGTTGCTTGGAGACGAGCAATGAAAGTGGCTATTGCAGCTGCAATTAAAGGCGGAGTACGCGGAATTAAAGTTCGTGTTTCTGGGCGTCTTGATGGGGCGGATATCGCGCGAGCGGAATGGTATAATGAAAAGAGCGTTCCTCTTCACACTCTCAGAGCAGATATTGATTATGCAACTGCAGAAGCTTTGACGACCTACGGTCTCATCGGTGTGAAGGTATGGATTTACAAAGGTGATATTTTGACAGCTCGTGAAGTTGAGGAGGTCAGTCGTGCTAAGTCCTAAAAGAGTTAAGTGGAGAAAACAATTCGTTGGACGCGCGACTGGTTTGGCACGTCGTGGATCAGATTTAGATTTTGGTGATTTTGGTCTTCAGGCTGTCGAAGAAGGTCGATTGACTGCAAGACAGCTTGAAGCAAGTCGTATTGCAATTTCTAGAAGTATCAAGCGTGGTGGTAAAATCTGGTGCCGTGTGTTTCCAAACATTCCAGTTACAAAGAAACCTGCTGAAACTCGAATGGGTAGCGGTAAGGGAAATCCTGAACTGTGGGTAGCTCGTATTCTTCCAGGAAGAATATTATTTGAAATGAATGGCGTAACGAAAGAACAAGCTGAAGAGGCTTTCACAAGAGCTTCGCATAAGTTGCCTTTCAAAACAAAAGTGTTGGCGAGGACATAATGGCAAAATCAAAGAAAAAAGCTGAAGTTTTATCTCCTTCAGAAATTACTAAGCAGTTGAAAGCATCAGGAAAAGAGCTTTTTGAAGCGAAAATGAAGAACAAGTTAGGTCAACTTTCTAACCCACTAGTCATTCGAAAAATGAGAAAAGATATTGCTCGATTAGAAACGATGAAAACCCAGGTACAAGCAAAATAGTGAAGAACTAAAGTCAAATTGAAGAGGAAAAATGGAAAAAGAAACAACAAGTCGTGGTCGTAAAATTGAAGTTTCAGGAAAAGTCATCAGTGACAAGATGAACAAAACGATTTCGGTTCAAGTTTACAGTATTGTTCGACACAGCAAGTACGGGAAATATCAGAAATCAACTGTGGTCTTCAAAGCTCACGATGAAGAAAACAAAGCAAAAGTCGGAGACAAAGTAACGATTCGGGAAACGCGGCCTTTGAGTAAAACAAAACGATGGCAACTCGTGAGTATTCAGAACTAATTGGAGATTGAGATATGATACAAATGCAAAGTCGACTTAATGTAGCTGATAACTCTGGAGCCAGAGAAGTCATGTGCATCAAAGTTTTGGGTGGCTCGAAAAAGCGTTACGCTCAGATCGGTGACATTATTGTGGTTTCAATCAAGGAAGCCTTACCGAATTCAAAAGTGAAAAAAGGCGATGTGGCAAAAGCTGTCATCGTTCGTACAGTTCAAAGATTGAGAAGAGCCGATGGTTCTTTCATTCGCTTTGACGACAATTCAGCAGTATTAATTAATGCTCAAAAAGAGCCAATTGGAACACGTATTTTTGGGCCAGTTGCGAGAGAGCTCCGAGGTAAACAATTTCTTAAAATTGTATCTCTAGCTCCAGAAGTACTTTGAGGTAGAGAATGAATAGATTAAAAGTGCAGTATAGAAAAGAAATAGCTCATGACATGGTCAAAAAGATGAACGTCAAGAGCATTATGCAAGTTCCTAAACTAGATAAGATTGTTATCAGCTGTTGCTTAAGCGAAGCTGTTCAAAATCCAAAGATCTTAAACGCAGTAGTTGATGAAATTTCTATGATTGCGGGTCAAAAAGCAGTTTTGACTAAAGCGAAAAAAGCGATTTCGAATTTTAAGTTGCGAGCAGGAATTCCAATTGGAGTTCGAGTAACTTTGCGACGTGATCGTATGTGGTCTTTTTACGATCGTCTAGTGACATTGGCTCTTCCACGAGTTCGTGATTTTCGAGGTCTACCTTCGAAAGGTTTTGACGGACGTGGGAATTATAATATGGGTTTAAAAGAACAGATCGTATTCCCTGAAATCAACTTTGATAAAATTGATAAGATTCATGGAATGAATATCACGATTTGTACCACAGCGAAGAATGATATGGACAGTAAGGCTTTGCTCGAGGCATTAGGAATGCCTTTTAGAAAATAACGGGGTGTATCTTGGCAAGAAAAGCGAGTATTGAAAAAAACAACAAACGCAAAGTGATGGCTAAAAAGTACTTCAAAAAGCGTGTTGAATTGCGTGAGATTGCTAAAAGTTTAACAGCGACGGACGAGCAAAAATTGCTCGCTCGGAAGACTTTGGAGTCTCTTCCAAAGAATTCAGCTGTGAATCGCGTGATCACTCGTTGTGAAATTACAGGTCGTCCTCGTGGAAACTACAGAAAATTTGGTCTTTCAAGGATTGCATTTAGAAAATTGGCACTTGATGGAAAATTGCCAGGCGTTACGAAAGCTAGTTGGTAAGAGGGAATATGGATAAAGTAGCAGAATTTTTGACATGTATACGAAACTCTGGCGCAGCTCGACAAGAAAAAGTTGATGTGCCTTCATCAAACATGAGAATGGGCATAGCGAAAGCTTTGCAAGATATCGGTTACATTCGCTCATACAAAGTAGCGAAAGATTCAAAACAAGGTTTGATGAGAATTTACTTAAAATACGACGAAAAAGGTGTTCATTCGATCACAAATATCGAACGCATCAGCAGATCTGGACGAAGACGCTATGTATCGTGTGACGAAATTCCAAAAGTTCGTTCAGGATTAGGATCATCGATTTTAAGTACGAGTAAAGGCATCATGAGTGGTGCTCAAGCAAAAACAATGAATTTGGGTGGCGAGCTCATCGCCTACATTTGGTAAATAACGACTGGTGGGTTTATGTCTAGGATAGGAAGAGCAGCAATTTTAACGGATGATAAAACTAAAGTAACTGTAGGCAGTAACAATATCGTGACTGTTAAGGGTGCTAAGTCATCTATGGAAATTCAAATGCAACCTCAAATCAATGCAAAGATCGAGGGCAATAAAATTGTATTGACTCGCAAAGATGAAACTAAAGAGAGCAAGTCACTTCACGGTCTTTACAGGGCATTGATCCAAAATGCAGTCATTGGATTATCCCGAGGTTTTTCTAAATCTCTTGAGTTGCAAGGGGTCGGCTACAGAGCAAGTGTTGCTGGAAAGAAACTTGAGCTAACTTTAGGTTTTTCTCATCCAATTTCTTTTGAGATTCCGGTAGGAGTAGAAATTAAAGTTGATAAACAAACTTTAATTCATATTACGACTCATAATAAAGAGTTATTGGGACAAGTCGCAGCAAAAATCAGATCGTTTCGTCCTCCTGAACCGTACTTAGGAAAAGGCGTTCGATATGTTGGTGAAAAGGTTCGTAAGAAAGAGGGAAAATCAGCCGGTAAATAATTGGGTTGATTTGGTTCTGATATTATTTAGTGAATACAATCGTCCAAGGTTTATGTTTTGGGCGAATTAAAAAACAGGTGATTTATGATTTTAAGAATTTCTAAACATACGCACTCGAGAAAAGTGAATCGAGTAAAAAAGAAAATCCGAATTCGCAAGATGGTCAATGGAACAATGGAAAGACCTCGACTTTGCGTATTCCGTAGTAATTCGAATATGTATGCTCAGATTATTGATGACGTTGCTAAAAAGACGATTGTGTCTTTTTCTTCTTTAAGCATGGAAGACACCAAGCTTAAAGGAATCGATTTGGCAAAACAGGTAGGAATTGAGTTAGCAAAGTTAGCCATTGAAAAGAAGATCAAAAGCGTAGTTTTCGATCGAAATGGTTATGTTTATCATGGACGAGTGAAGAGCTTAGCAGATGGAGCCCGCGAGGGTGGTTTGAACTTTTAAGGGGTAATGAGTGGAAAAACAATCGGGTCAAGAATTAGAAGAAAAAGTAGTCGCAGTTAACCGAGTAACTAAAGTTGTAAAAGGCGGACGTCGATTCTCTTTCGCAGCACTTGTTGTTATTGGTGATCGCTCTGGTCAAGTCGGATTCGGTTCTGGCAAAGCTGGTGAGGTTCCTGAAGCAATCGGTAAAGCTGGTCGAAGTGCAAAGAAAAACACTCAAAATGTCATCCTTACTGAAGGAAGAACTATTCCTCATGAAGTGATTGGAAAATTCGGTGCAGCAAAAGTTATTTTGAAGCCAGCGGCTCCTGGAACAGGTGTTATCGCAGGTGGTGCTGTCCGATCTGTCCTTGAAGCAGTGGGCGTGCGTGATATTTTGACTAAATGTATTGGGACAAGAAATCCACACAATGCTGTGCGAGCAACATTACAGGGTCTAGCTCAATTACGTACTTCCGGTGGAAATAAATAAGAATTAGAGATCGTTTTCTAAATAGAGGTTGGATATGAAAAAGCAGTTTAAAGTCACTTTACACAAGTCGATGATCGGCTGTAGACAGGACGAGAGAGATACCGTGAGATGTTTAGGTCTGCGAAGACGCCATCATACTGTATTGGTGAATGATTCTCCTGCTGCTCGCGGACAATTGGTTAAAGTTCAACACCTAGTTAATATCGAAGTGGCGAGGTAAATATGTCTTTCTTAAAAATGTTAAAGCCTAAAGATGGATCGACTCATTACCGAAAACGCGTTGGACGCGGTATCGGAAGCGGTCTTGGTGGATACTCTGGCAAGGGTGGTAAGGGACAGACTCAACGAAGTGGTGGAAGTATTCGCCGAGGCTTCGAAGGCGGTCAAACTCCTCTTCACAGAAGACTTCCAAAGTTTGGTTTCACAAACACTGCATTTGCTAAAGTTATTCATATCGTCAATCTTCACCAATTGAATAAGTTGGATGGTAAAGTCGATTTGGAAACCATGATTAGCGCTGGTTTTGTGAAAAAAGGACCAGTTAAAATTTTAGGTAATGGAGAGCTTAAAAAGGGTCTTCATGTTGTTGCTCAAGAGTTCAGTGAGTCAGCAAAACTTAAAATCGAAAAGGCAGGCGGAAAAGTTGAGGTAATGAAATAGTGGCTACACAAACTAATGGATTAGGTGCCAGTAAAACATTAAGGAACAAGATTCTTTTTACTTTGGCCATGCTGGCTGTTTACCGCATTGGTGTCCATGTCCCGACTCCCGGTGTTGATTCTCAGGAAGTCTTCCGATTTTTTGAAGATCAAAGCCGTGGAATTCTAGGTTTCTTTAATACGTTCACTGGCGGGGCACTCTCGCAGTTTTCTGTATTTGCTCTTGGAATCATGCCTTATATTTCCGCTTCTATTATTTTTCAGCTTTTAACATCTGCTGTACCTTTTTTAGAAAATTTGAAAAAAGAGGGCGAGCAAGGTCGAAAGAAAATTACTCAATATACTCGATACGCGACCGTTGTTCTTGCTGTAATTCAGGGGATCGGTATTTCTCAGTTCTTATTGAATCCGGGTAACGGGCAAACTTTTGTTTTGACTGAATATGTTGGTTTCGTGCCTTTTCAATTGATGACTATTTTGACTTTGACTGCTGGGACCTGTTTTATTATGTGGCTCGGTGAGCAAATTACAGAACGCGGAATTGGAAATGGTGCATCTTTGATCATATTCACTGGAATTGCTGCGTCCATACCAGGTGGGGCAAACCAAATGTGGGCCTTGGTCTCTAATGGTGAAATGAAGGTGATCGTTGCATTGATTCTGATTGCATTTATGATTGCGATTGTCGCAGGTGTCATTTACATGGAAGTGGCTCAAAGACGAATTCAGGTTCAGTACTCGCAGCGCGTTTCGGCGATGAGCACGAACACAGCATCAAGCCATCTTCCGATTAAAATTAATTTTTCAGGTGTCATACCACCGATATTTGCAAGTTCTTTGTTGATGTTTCCTGCAACAGTTGCTCAGTTTACGCAGGTTCCATGGTTGAGTGCTTTGCAAGACTCGTTAAATCCATCAGGAGCGATATTCAATTTGCTTTTCATTGGTTTGATTGTGTTTTTCAGCTTTTTTTATACAGAAATCGTTTTTAATCCGAATGATGTTGCTGAGAATTTGAAAAAGTACGGGGGATTCATACCAGGTGTTCGAGCTGGTAAAAGCACATCAGACTATATCCAAGCAGTGTTAAGTCGTATCAACGTTTTGGGTTGTGTGTACCTTTCTGCGGTTTGCGTTGTACCTAGCGTTTTGAATACACAATTGAATATTCCTTTCTATTTTGGTGGAACAAGTCTTTTGATTTTGGTCGGAGTTGCATTAGATACGGCTCAACAAATTCAATCTCATCTTTTGACTCAAAAGTATGATGGTTTTATGAAGGGTACGAAAATCCGAAGTAGAAGAGTTCAAGTTTGAATCTAGCTTTATTTGGCCCTCCGGGTTGTGGTAAAGGGACTCAAGCGAAGCTTTTAGTAGAGCGCCTGCAGTTTTTTCAAATTAGTACTGGAGACTTACTCCGAGACGCTTTGAAAAACGGAACAAACGTTGGTTTAGAGGCTAAAAAGTTTATTGATGCGGGTCAGTTAGTTCCAGATCATGTTGTTCTAGAGTTAGTGACCGAAAGTGTTGGAAAAATTAAAAAGGGTTTTATCTTGGACGGTTATCCAAGAAATTTAAACCAGGCAAAGCAGCTCGATGAAGTGCTGAAGGATCAGAAGATTTCTTTGAAAAAGAATATTTTCATCGAAGTTCCTAGGGATCTTCTGGTTGGAAGAATTAGTGGGCGAAGGGTTTGCCGAAGTTGTGGGGCGATTTACCATATCGATTCAAAGCCGTCGAAAAAAGATTGCGTTTGTGATCTGTGTGGTGGAGAGACTTATCAGAGATCGGATGACCGAGCTGAATTGGTGAGTGAGCGATTGAAAGTGTACGATAATTCAACAGCTCCTCTTATTGAGTTTTATAAAACGAACAAAACGTTCTATGCAGTGGATGGAAATAAGTCTCTTGAAACAGTATATGGCGACATATGTAAAATTATTTATCTCTAGGTCATTTGTTATCTAGACAGAGGGAAAGTTTTTTGTTAATCGAAGTGTTTCGATTCAGAGGAATTTATGAAGGTAAAGCCGTCAGTAAAAAAAGTATGTAATAAGTGCAAAATCATTAAGCGAAAAGGTGTTATTCGCGTGATTTGTGAGAATCCTAAACACAAGCAAAGACAGGGATAGAACATGGCAAGGATAGTTGGTGTAGACTTACCTAGAAATAAACGAATCGAAGTGGCATTGACTCACATTTTTGGAATTGGTCAATCAAGAGCAAAAGAAATCTGTTCCTTGATGGGAATTCCAGACAATTTGCGAACTGAAGGCCTGACAGATGAGATGATCGCAAAAATCAGATCTTATATCGAGCAGCACTTCAAAGTTGAAGGGGATTTGCGACGAGAAGTTGGAATGTCAATCAAGCGCCTCATGGATTTAAATTGTTACCGAGGAATTCGTCACCGCAAGGGATTGCCTGTGCGCGGGCAGAATACTCGTTCGAATGCACGGACAAGAAAAGGTCCTAAGAAAACGGTAGCAAACAAGAAAAAGGCAGTCTAGTAAGCTGAGTAGTTAGGTCATATACTGACACAATTATAGAAGTCGAACTGGAATTTAAATAAATGAATTTAGTTTAAAAATTTAAGGTAGATAAAAGATGAATACTGAACAAAACAAAAAGCCTGTAAAGAAGAAAGTTAAACGTAATGTTCCGCAAGGGAACTGCTATATTCAAGCTGGATTTGGAAATATCATTATTACAATGACAGATCCAAACGGTGGAACAGTCGCTTGGAGTTCTGCAGGGCATTTGGGTTTTAAAGGCTCTCGTAAGGGGACACCTTTCGCTGCTCAAGTTGCTGCTGAAGACGTTGCTAAGAAAGCAATGGAGTCAGGGCTGAAGTCTGTCGATGTTTACGTTAAGGGCCCGGGAGCTGGTCGTGAGCCTGCTGTTCGAGCATTACATGCATCAGGAATTCGTATTTTGTCATTGAGAGATATCACTCCGGTTCCACATAACGGATGTCGTCCACCAAAAAGAAGAAGAATCTAATCTATAAAGAGGTGTTAGGTGAGTTGCGTAGTTAATAGCGTTTGTAAATTGTGCCGTAGAGAGAATATGAAGCTCTTTTTGAAGGGTGATCGATGTTTCTCAGATAAGTGTTCATTTGAAAGAAGACCTTATCCTCCAGGACAGCACGGACAATCACGATTGAAGTTTTCTGAATTCTCGTTGCAGTTACGTGAAAAACAGAAAGCTAAGAGATATTATGGGATTTCTGAAAAGCAGTTTCGTAGATATTTTGTAGAAGCATCCAGATCCAAAGAATTGACTGGTTCAGCTCTGTTGAGATTTTTAGAAACACGACTTGATAATGTTGTCTATGCATTAGGATTTGCGGCTTCTCGTCGGGAAGCTCGACAGATGGTTAAGCACAATCATATTTTGATTAATGGAAAAAGAGCAAACATTCCAAGTATTATTTTAAGCAAAGGCGATGTTGTTGAAGTTGCTGAAGCATCGCGTGGTCAAGCAAAGATCCAAGTCGCTCTTCAGTCAGTAGCTCGAAGAACAATGCCAATCTGGCTCGAATCTGATGCAGCAGCGTTTAAAGGAACCTTAAAAGACGTTCCACGTCGGGATGACATTACTCTTCCTGTCGAAGAAAATATGATTGTTGAGTACTATTCACGATAATAACTTTTTGAGTATTGAGGGATAAACATGCAAGAGCACTATTATAAGTTTTGGAGAGATCTCATTAAGCCGAAAGGTTATGAAGTTGAAAGAGAAACCTTGAGAGAAAATTACTCGAAGATCTTTGTTCGACCTCTTGAGAGAGGTTACGGAGTGACTCTAGGAAATTCTTTACGAAGAATTTTATTGAGCTCAATGATGGGATCAGCTGTATCTGCGGTAAAGTTTGAAGGTGTCGTACATGAATTCACAACAATTCCAGATGTACTAGAAGATGTGACTGATATCATTCTCAACTTAAAAGAAGTTCGATTTAAGCAATTTGCTTCTGAGACTCAGACTCTTAAGATCTCTAAAAAAGGTCCGGGTCGTGTAACTGCACGAGATATTCAAGTGAACGATAAGGTTGAGTTAATCAATCCAGATCAAATCATTGCAAATCTTGGTGCTAATGCTGTTTTCGAAGCTGAAATCATCGTGTCTTTTGGTCGTGGTTATTCACCAGCAGACGAAAGAAATGATGGATTGCCACTTGGATACATTCCAGTTGATGCATTCTACAGCCCAGTTCAAAAGGTAAATTATTCTGTGACAAATGCACGAGTCGGTCAAAGAACTGATTACGATGCTTTGATTCTGGAAGTATGGACAGACGGCTCTCTGAAAGCTGAGGAAGCAGTTTCGTTGTCTTCAAAAATTCTAAAAGAACAGTTGCAAATTTTCTTAAATTTTGACGAATCTATAGAACCACGAGATGAAGTTCGTGAGAGCTCATCGACTTCATTGAACGAAAATCTATTTAGATCAGTTGATGATTTGGAGCTTTCAGTCAGAAGCGCAAATTGTCTTAAGAACGCAAATATTCGTTTTATTGGCGAATTGGTTGTTAAGTCTGAAGCAGAAATGTTGAAAACTAAAAACTTCGGTCGAAAATCTTTGAATGAAATCAAAGAAATTTTAACTGAAATGGGACTTGGTTTGGGAATGAAAATCGATGGTTGGCCTCCAGTTGGATGGGATCCAAACACAGCACCTGTCATCCGACGTGAACAGTAAGAAATATTTGGAGTAAGTTATGGCATCGCACAGAAGAAGAGTTCGTAGATTTTCAAGAAAAACTACTGCAAAGGTAGCTTTGTTGCGTGGTTTAGTAAATTCTTTAGTCGAACATGGACGAATTAAAACCACACTTGCGAAAGCAAAGGAAACAAAGAGACACGTTGAAAAAGCAATTACGGTTGCAAAGCGTGGAAACTTAAGTTCTCGACGTCTTTTGCTAAGTCGTTATCCAAATGAAGCTGCCGTTAGTAAGTTGATGGATGTTATGGCTGGACAATATAAAGACCGCAACGGTGGGTACACTCGAATTATTAAATTGGGTGCTCGTCCCGGAGACTCGAGTCCAATGGCTTTTATTGAGTTCGTAGATTATAAATTTGATGCGGCTACCCCGGATACTGAACCTACTGCTAAAAAAGCAAAGAAAGTGGTGGCTAAGAAGAAAGCTGCTTCTGCTGCGAAGAAAGCCGTAGCACCTAAGAAAGCAAAGGCAACTAAAGCTGCCTCTGCGACTGCGTAATTAACAATACGTTGGACATTTTGACTTTCTGTGAAAATTAAATCAGTCCTTCTTTTTATTTTAACTGTATTTCTTGTGGTGGCGTCCATTGGAACAGTCACTTACAAGAGTTGGTATCCTTATTTCAAAACATACAATCAAAGAGCTGAGAAAACTCAGCCTCCAAGTGAGATTGATTTTAAATCTATAGATTTTATTCAAAAATATGAAAAAATTGGATCTGTTGCCCAAGAGATGGTTTTCGATAAAGGGCCTGTCATTTTGAATTTTTGGGCTTCGTGGTGTGCTCCATGTGTGCAGGAAACTCCTGATTTGATTAAAATGACGAAAAAAAATCCTGATCTAAAAATTTTGTTTATTAGTGCAGATTCAAATAGAAATGAAATTTTGTCTTTTTTGAATTCTTTCCAGGAAATGAATAGCCTGCAAACTCGAGTTTTGTGGGACGAGAAAAAAGAATTAATGAATCTTTATCAAGTGCAACTTCTGCCTGAATCCTTTATTTATGACAAAGATTTAAAATACCATAGACACATCAAGGGTGCCGTTGACTGGAAAAACTTGGATTTAAATTCAAGGTAAGTTCTCTTCGTTATTTATAAGTTTAGGCTAACATTGAATTTATTTTAACATTTAAATATGGATTCAAAACTATTTGATAATTACACCTAGCGAACATCAAATTGATAATCATACCTAGCAAACATCAAATGTAATAAATATAAAAGTCAGCAGTGAGATTCAAATTGGCATTGAGGACTGCTGATAGCAGTATTTAACCAAAGTCTTATTACTAGCGGCTTTTGATCATATTTTGCGTAGGACGAAGAATGCCAAAGCATCTTCGTCGTTATGGAAATACAATCTTATTTTTTTTGAATTTTTGAAAACAAATCTTTGAATTGATCGCCTAAGCTTCCCATGTTTGCAGAATTTGGGACGTTAAATTGTTGCCAGCTTTGATCATTTTCAGAACTGAGGGACAATTGAATTTTCTTTTCTCCCGGAAGAATTTTTTGAACTATGACGGTGATTTTATCGCCGACTTTTTTCTTGTCGATTTTCAAATCGGCTTCAGAGTTTTCAATTTCTCTTTGTGGGAGAAGTCCAGTTACTCCCGTCATTAGTTCGATCATCAGTCCGAATTTTTCCTTTTTAGTGATGATTCCTTCGGCTGGTGAATTTTCTTTGAATTGTGACATTGCCATAAGCCATGGGTCACCATCGCTGTCTTTGTAAGAAAGTAGAATTCGTCTTTGTTCAGAGTCGATGGACTTTACCATGACAGGTATAAAATCGCCTTCTTTAAAAAACTCATCGGATTTGAGAACTCTTTTTTTGTAGCTCATCTCTGAGAGTGGAACTAGGCCTTCTATGCCGGGCAGAACTTCGACGAAAGCTCCGAAAGGCATTAGTTTTTTCACGTGGCCTTGCACAACTGTTCCGATTTGAAGTTTCGACTCAAGTTCGGAAGCCCAAGGATTGGATTCAACTTGTTTCTTAGAAACAGAGATTCGGACGCGTTCACCTTGGTCATCAATTTTTAAGATTTTAACATCGAACTTGTCGCCGATTTGAACTGATTCTGAAGGATGTTTAATTCTTGAAAAACTGATTTCGGAAATTGGGAGCAATGCTTCAACTTGTTCAGCAACTTTTACAAAAGCGCCATAATCTTCAAGGCGGGTGACTTCTCCACGCAAAACAGAGCCGGCTCGGTGTGTTGTCAGAAATTCATTGAGTTGATCTTGCTGGGTGAGTTCCAAAGCTTTTCTGCGGGAGACGACGATGTTTCGTCCCCCTTGTTCAAACTTTGTAATTATAAAATCGAACTTTTTATCGATGTAGGTCTTTTCATCTTGGGAAACTTTGTAATCAATTTGGCTAATAGGACAAAATGCGGCCTTGCCCATGATTGAAACTCGGTAGCCACCATTACAGGATTCTGTCACACGGCCTTCAATAGGCGTCCCTAGATCAAATGCATCTTCAATGGATTCTGCTGCGGCTTTGTTTGAAGCTTTCGTCGTTAATTGATAAAGTCCGTCGGACTTTTTCATTACGAATAATTCGAGGTGTTCGCCGACTTTAAAAGGAAAAACTCCATCTTCCAGAAGCTCACTCTTGAGAACGACTCCGTCTTGGTTTGATTCCAAAGCAACGAAAACTTCGGTGGTGCCAATGGAAATAATTTCACCGAAAACTTTGTCACCTTTTTCGATTTCTTTGGATTTTTTATTCACCGATTGTTCAAAGAGTGCGGCAAATTCATTTTTTTTTGATTGATCCGAATTGTCATCACCAAAGATATCTGCCATTTGCTGCTCCTGAAAAGTAGTTGGAAGGAGTCAGGAAAATAACATTGAGTGTTTCCAGAAGACAAACAAAGAAATGAATTCTTGCGAAGAGCGACACTTCGATTCCTTAGATTCAAATTCAGCCATAGAAAAGGATCACTGTTAATTGTCTTTGAGGTCGTCGCGATTAGCTTGTTTCAGATCGACGCTGACTTTGGGTTCAGTGTCTAAAAGAAAAGGAAGTGAGATCGTTTGTGCCGATTGGCCTTGAGGTAATAAGCCGGTTTTTCGGTCAACGACGACATCGATGACCTCTTGTGATTTTTCGAAATCTCGTTTTGGTAAATTTCGGTGACTTTCTGCCATAAATTTAGCCCATATGCTGAGGGGTGCTTTGGATCCGGTCTCGCCGACTCCAAGGCTTCGCTCTTCATCAAAACCGGTCCAAACAACAGTACTGATGTAAGAAGAGGCTCCGACAAACCAAGCGTCAAAATAATCATTCGATGTTCCTGTCTTACCCGCAACAGGTATTCCGAGGGACCCGGCCCTGGCTGCAGTGCCTTCAGGATCTTTCACTGCAAGTTGTAAAAGTCTTGTCATCATATCGGCAGTTGAAGGCTTAATACGACGGCGCTCTCGCTCGAGAAAGTTTTTACTGTATGGGTAGAAATCAACAAAAAAATCGTCCATGCGGTACTCGGCCATCATTAAATCCTTCTTTTGACTGATGACTTTATGAATCAGAATTGGATTCATTTGTTTTCCTAGGCGAGTGATTTCAGAAATTCCTCGGAGTGTTTCATAAAGCGTAACGTTACTGCTGCCTAGAACCAACGTGTCATCAGCATTCAAAGGATTAAAGAAACCCATTCGGCGTGCAAAGCTGATGGAGTTCAAATAACCAATTTCGTTCAAGAGTTTCACAAAGGGGAGATTGAGACTTTTTAGAAAAGCAACCGCGAAGGGAATATCGCCGATAAATTTCTTATCGTGATTTTCAGGGCGCCAGTCGTCATCTGCAACAAAAGGTGTATCTTGAAGTAGAGCATTTGCCGCCATTCCCTTTTCTAAAGCATGGGTAGCAATAAATGTTTTGAATACTGACCCTGCCTGTCTTCGAGATTGCACGGCTCTGTTGAACTGAGATTTGTTAAAATCAAAACCACCAACCATTGAAATAACTTCTTCGGAGTCTTGATCAAAAGATAATAAACCTGATTCGACAAGTGGTTCCTGCTGCAAAGAAACATAGGCAAATTCACTAATCATTTTTTGTTTAATATTTAATTTGGCTATTTCCTGGAGCGCTGCAAAGTTTCCTTCACTTCTTTTCCATTTTTTTACTTGAGCTTCGATGCGAACCATTGGTGCAAAAACTTGCGAAGGCCGTTTAACTTCGGTAAGTTTCAAGCTGACCTTTGGATCGGGAGTTCTTGCCCATTTCATATCTTCCAGTTTTAGAATTCCCATGAATTCTGGGAATTCAATTAAAACTTCTTGCTTGGCATCGGACACATGGCGAACGATTCCAGACACAGTCACGGGCTTCAGAAGAGCCGCCTGAAGGTTTTGTGCGAACTTGAGCTGATCCTGTTTTGAAGTGACTTCAATGTTCCCATCAGGTTTTAAAGTAAAATCCTCTGTCTTGAGTAAAGAGACTTTTGAATTTTGAACTAAAAATTCTTGAGCTTCTTTTTCATTCAAAAAACGATGTGGGTGAATGCGGTACCCTTGTCTTTTATCAAGGTCGAGGACGCCTTGCCTTAAGGAGTTTTCAGCAAATATTTGCTTTTCTAAATCAAGGCCTGTGTAAACATCAAATCCGCCCAAGAGGTAAGTGCGATCGCCAAGTTTTTTTATGAGTGTTTGCTTAATAAGATCCACAAAGTAAGGCGCTTGAATGTCGTTCTTTTTTCGACGGAATATTTGAATCGATTCATTTTCAGCAATTTTTTGCTGATCGGCAGATATAAATCTGGCGTCTTTCATTCTTTTCAAAACGTAGTTTTGTCGTTGTTTTGCACGAGCCGGATTTTCTGCAGGATTATCTCGACTGGGCGCTTTCGGCAGTCCTGCGAGCAGTGCCATTTCTGCAATACTGAGTTTATCTGCGGATTTCCTAAAATAGGTTTGGGCCGCCGCTTCGACTCCGTAAGCGTTTTCTCCCAGGTAAATCATATTCAAATAGACTTCGAGGATTTGATCCTTAGTTAAGTTCTTTTCGATATAGTACGAATAAAGTGCTTCTCGAATTTTGCGATAGAATGTTTTTTCACTGCTTCCAAGGAGATTTTTGGCAAGTTGTTGTGTAATTGTCGATCCGCCTTGAAGAGCTTCGTTTTCAGCGTTACTTTTAAACGCACGTAAAATGCCTTGGGGACTGATTCCTCGATGTTCATAAAAGTGTTCGTCTTCTGCCGCTAAAAAGGCTTCGATGAGTTTTTTAGGAATTTGATTTATCTTAAGAAAAATCCTGTATTGATCAAAAAGCTCTGCAATCTTTTTCCCGCGGCGATCATAAATGACAATTTTTTGAGACTTCGGTTGATTCAACAACTCTTTCAGCGGTGGCAGAATGGGTTCATTATCGACATTTTCAGTTTGCATCGAATTTGGAAGAATATTTTTATTTTGTGATTGCGGTCCTCGAAGAGGTTCGTCTTGAATCTTCTGGGCTTCTCTCTTTTGGTTCATTTGGACTGAAGGGCTTTGAGCAAAACAAGGAGAAGATAGCGCAAGCGTCATGACTGATGAAATGAAAGTGACAATCGTAGCTCTATTGTTTGTACGGATGTTAAAATGGAAACTTGAATTTACTTTCTTCAAATTTTTGCCATTTCTGCCAAAGCAATTTCAGCAAAATACTGCGGCCGCCGCTCTGCCATGAGCTCGGATGCAAAGGGAGATGGTAATAATTTTTCGGCTACAGTTGAACCATTCCATTTTAAATTGAGCTGCATTTGATTATTTGGAGCCATTTGCAAAGAGAGAGAATTTGGTAACAAATCAAACAGAGATTTTCGATCTGGCTGGAGTTTATTCGAAAAAGAAAATTCAACCTTGCCTGACATGCCTCGCAGAAATGGGTTGAGACGAGAGATCAAGTGAGCTCCCGTCACTTCATCATGAAGAGCAAATTGTTTCACTGTCAGTATTTTCTCAGAAACTGTTTGAGCAAGGTCTTCCCTATTGCGAACCAGAGTGTAGGGCTGTAAAGCTCTGTCAATTTTTGAAACTAAATCTTCAAATTGATCTTGTTGTGAGGCTAAGTATGTGAGTTTGAATTCGACATAGGGCAGGTGGACTCTGTAGCCTTTTTCTATTTTTTGATCTGCTAAGATTTTTTCAGCGATGTAGGCGATTTCAGATTCGCCGACTCCAATAGTATCCCATGACTTTGTGATGAGTGGATCAAGATTTATTGTCTTCTTTTCAAGCCATTCTTGAATAAATGAATTCCAGATGGCTTCAATTTCTCGTGGTGGCCCTGGAAGAATAAAGAGGTCTTTGTTTCGATCTTGTATGTAAAATCCGTTTGCTGTTCCCTGGGGATTTGTGATGACGGTGCTTCCTTCGGGATAAAAACATTGTTGTTTTTGAAACTCGCGTACTGTAAACCCACGAGCAGTGAGCCTGGAGTTGACGTGTTCCCAAGAGGGCTCATGAAAAAAAGTTTTTCTTTCAGTCCATTCAGTGATCACATCTCGAGTGAAGTCATCCGAAGTGGGACCCAGGCCACCTGTGACAAAAATCAAATCAGAAAATTTTGAACACTCGTTCAGTGCCGCTAAAATCAAATCGCGCTCATCCGGCACAACCAAATGTAGAGCGGTTGTGACACCTCTTCTTTTAAGTTGTGCTGAAATCCAAGACGCATTTTTATTCACGATTTGGCCAGTTGTCAGTTCCGTACCAATTCCCAAAACAGTTGCTTTCATCCCTTCTATTTGATCAAAGCCTTTGTCTTTAGCCAAGACCAGAGTATTTTCATGTATTTATCAGCATAAAAAAGAACTAAACCTTGACCAAAGTCGTCGTCTAAAATAATGAATTTGGAAGCCCGCGCAATCTAGCATTTTTTTAATTTTGAAGGGATTTTTTCATGGAAAAACAGTTATGGACAACGGTGGACTTGTTCAATCCAACAAACGAACACGGAATGTTGCGCGAAACAGTTCAAAGTTTTGTAAAAACTGAAGTTGAACCTCAGGCCCATGAATCTGATCGCAAAGAAGAATTTAATTTACCTCTTTTTCGCAAACTTGGCGAGTTGGGCTTGCTGGGCGTGACAGTGAAGGAAGATTTCGGCGGAGTCGGGCTAGATTCCATGGCTGCGACCATTGTCCATGAAGAGCTTTCGGCTAGTGACCCAGGCTTTTGTTTGGCTTATCTGGCTCATTCGATGTTGTGTGTAAACAATCTTGCAGTGAATGGTAGTGAAGAACAGAAATTAAAGTATTTGCCGAAACTTTGCAGCGGCGAATGGGTTGGTGCAATGGCCATGTCTGAACCTGATGCTGGAACTGATGTTTTGGGAATGTCCACAACAGCAATCAAAAAGGGAGACAAATATGTTTTGAATGGTCAAAAGATGTGGATCACCAACGGAACCATTGATGAGAAAAAAACGCCCTGTGATTTAGTTTTAGTCTATGCCAAGAGTGGTGAGAAAAACGGGCGGCCGTTGCTCTCAACATTCTTAGTTGAAAAATCAATGGTCGGTTTTCAAGTCGGTCAAAAGATCAAAGATAAACTTGGAATGCGAGCATCAAATACTGCTGAGCTGGTATTTCAAGATTGTGAAGTTCCGGAAAGTCATTTGATCGGCCATGAAGGTGATTCAATGCTACACATGATGAGAAATTTGGAAATTGAAAGATTAACATTGGCAGCAATGTCCGTGGGCTTGGCAAGGCGAGCATTGGAAATCATGACAAAGTATGCTGATGAAAGATCTGCCTTTGGAAAGAAGATTTCTCATTACGGTCAAATTCAAAGGCACATTTCAGAGTCCTATGCAGAATTTAAAGCAGCGCGAACTTATGTCTACAATACAGCTCGTTTGATGGATTTAGAAAAAGAAGGCAATCGTTTGGATTCAGATGGAGTTAAACTATTTGCAAGTACAGTTGCAAAGAATATTTGTGATCGCGCGATTCAAGTCTTGGGTGGCTATGGTTATGTTGGTGAATACGTTGTCGAAAGATTATGGCGTGATTCAAAGCTACTCGAAATTGGTGGTGGGACACTGGAAGCTCATCAAAAAAACATGACTAGGGATTTGATGAAATCACCTGGTTTGATTTTTAAGTAAAATTCATGGGATTGTTTCCGTTTTCAAACCCGCTGCAGATTGAACTTGAAAAAAATATTCATTTTCAAGTTGATGCTGCCGAAGTCATTGATCGAATTGGACCGCTTTTGACTGATCATCGATTGGAATTGATCGATCAGATTACTAAGAAGCGAAATTTTTCCACCGCTGTCGTTTTGGAAGGCATTTATGATCGTGGAAATATTTCAGCGGTCATGCGAACGGCTGAAGCCATGGGGTTTGTTAATTTTCACGTCATTGAAACTCAAGAAAAATTTAAAGAAGCAAATCGAGTGACCCAAGGTGCTGACAAATGGGTTGAAGTTAAGAAGTGGAAAAAAACAGCAGACTGTATATCTGAACTTAAAAAAAATAACGTCAAGATATACACCACAAGCTTGGACGCTCAGATGACAATTTCTGATATTGATTGGTCACAGCCCAGCGCTTTGGTTCTTGGAAACGAAAAAGACGGCGTAAGTCGAGAGATGATGGATTTATCAGACGGTCTTTTTAAAATACCAATGAATGGTTTTGTTCAGAGCTTTAATATTTCAGTTGCAGCGGCCGTCAGTTTATATCATATCAAGCTGGCGCTAGGAGAAAATTTCAGCCAACTGAGTGGCGAAGAGAGAGAGCTTTTAAAAGCAATCTATATTTTACGGACTCAGGATTCTGCGGGGAAAATTCTTCACTTGGATTATCAGAACAGTTTGGCAAAAAATTAAATTATTGTCAGCTTGTTGGAATTGAAAAAAACCACACGGAATAAATAGTTACATTGCATAAAGGGTCAAGAATGAAAAAGAAAACAGAAACGAAACAGAAAAAAATAACACAGCCAATTCCTGGTAAACAAAAAAAATCAGTAGAGTTACCGTCGCAGCCGAAAGAGAAACTTTATGGGACACTAGCTATTGAGGAAAACAAATTAGAAAGATTTTCTAATCGGACCCTAGTTCGAAAATACACAATTGAATTTACTTGTCCCGAGTTTACCTGCCTTTGTCCTCGAAGCGGCTTTCCCGATTTTGCGACGATTAAAATTAAATATGTTCCTGATCAGTATTGCGTGGAGCTAAAAAGCTTAAAGCTCTATATTAATTCATTCCGTAATAAACATGTCTTTCATGAAGATGTCACAAATGTGATCCTCCAAGATTTGATCGATCTGCTAGATCCCCATCAGATCACTGTCACTGGTGATTTTACAGTGCGGGGGAATATCCACACTTTGATTTCCGCGAGTCATGAAAAATGATTTCATGATGGGGTTTGAATGGAAGGCTTCATAGTCCGGTGATCTGAGGCCTAGGTTGATTTCAAAGCCAAATTTATTCCATG
>JBKCTJ010000075.1:0-10084 GCA_046318875.1 Pseudobdellovibrionaceae bacterium
AAGTAATGTGTATCATATCATACCCATACTTTCCTTCCTTGATATAGTTCTCCGAATTACCACGAACTTTATGTAATTCAATAATTTCCTGAATCCTCCATAATTTGACTGCTGGATCACCGTTATCCGTACATCATCGAAAGTCCCGACAGTTTCAATATAAGACATCAGTTTGATCTATTTGAAACCCTTGCTCTTGAGCCATCACATCCGTCAAATCTGCGGGGAATCATCATGTCGGACTACCGTCTGTGGCGCCAGCACCAATGCCAGCCCGTGGACCGCCGCAAGTTGAAACAAACCAGGACGAGTTCGACTTCCATCAACAAAGTCCCGGGGAAATTTAGTCAGCCCAAGCAATCATGACTAAGCTCAAAAAGTGGTTGCAAGGTACAGCTTCGTTCAAAATCCATAAATCCATAAAAAAAGCCAATCCTTCAGCAGTTTACCACCACAGCTCTTGCCAAAATCATCAATCCAAGACCAAGATAATCAAGTCATCGATGATCAGGACCTATAAACAAGGAAATCATACTTGGCAGGTGGCCAAAAAAAGGGCTTTGTTTGCCCTCGTATAGACGGCCCTTTCGTCAAGAGGAAATATCCTTGGTTTTTCAAAAGAGTTTGGCCATGACCTTGAACTAACATCCTCGTATTCGCGTGCTGGTTAACGCATTAAGATTTGTTCGTTATTGAGGTTACCACAATCTATGCTCAGGTGCTTTAATCTAAAGGCAAACCCGTGGGCTTCTCGAATTCTGTCTTGGTCTCTTTTTAGAACCTTCCTCTGACAAAAACTAAATATTACAATTTTTCAAAAAACTATGCGCACTTTGCTGCTCGTAAAGACTCCCAAACAAACCCAACCATTTCTCTGGCACATGCAACTTTGACTTTGTTTGGATGCTTTCCTGCAAATAGAAGTCGGTTAGCTTTTTTAGAAATTCTTTCCCGACATCGATCAGCAATGTGAATCAATTTTGGATCAATTTCTTTCCGGCGAGATTTTAGATCAGAACTGATCCTTTTGTTTCTAGGAATTCTTTGATTGGCTTCGACAAAAGCAGTGCGTAAATATCTGTTGCCATGTTTCGTTATGCCAAATCGATTATGTTTACCACCGGAGGAGTACTCTCGGATATCAAATCCCATCCATGAAACGAGTTGGTTTGGATGTGAGAATCGATCAACACTGCCAATTTCTGTGATCATCACCATCGCAAATATATTTTTGATTCCATGATAACAGACAAGCGCATTGACTTCGTCTTTGTATTTCGGCGTTGAAGCAAGCTCATCAACAGATTTTTTGTATTCATCTAAAGTGTGATCAACCCATTTCATTTGCTGAACCAATAGCTTCAAGTTTTGTTTCACAGACCCCTCAAGTGTATCCACTTTTTTCTCTAGCCAACTCATGTGGTGTTTTGTCCAATGAGAGAGGTTTCCTGTTTCAGACTTATAATGGATTCCATTGCGACGAAGGAGGGATTGAATATGTGTTCTCAGCTCTGACAATTGGTGCAACATAAACTGCCTTGACCGCATCAGGTCACGATCAAATTCCATTTCTTTTTCAGGAACTGTAACAAAAGTAAGAATTCCAGCGGCATAAAATTGCGCTAATTTCCCAGCATCAATACGGTCGGTTTTTAATTGATTCCCATGAACCCGCGGAATACTGCTGGGTGCAACAACTGAACAATCAAAACCTAGAGCTGAAAGATCACGCTGCAGTGTAAAGCCAATATAGGTTGCTTCGTAACAAATTTTTAAAATAAAGTCGGGATACTTTTCTCTGAGCTCAAGAAGCTTGGCTTCCAAACCCTTCAAGGTTGGTTTAGTTTTAAACTCAAGAATTTCTCCTGTTACAGGAAACAGCGCATTTGAGTGAAATGCATTATCATCGACATCAATTCCAACATAAATTACATTCTTATTCATAGACGGCTCCTTCTGTTGTTTTGGAGCTTCATTTGAACTCCAATTGAGGTACCCATCAAGCGATGGTAGCCCTCGTTAAAAAGGAGGGCCGTCTATATCTTCTATGCTCATTCCGGTCGAGCCATTGATGTTTATGCTAACGGAAGAGCTGTTCTTGAGGAGGAATTTGAAGCAACTGACGCTTTCGACTGGTTGACAAAGAACGCGGCAAGGTTCGATTTCAGCCTAAGTTATCCTCGAGATAATTTGCTGGGTATCATCTTTGAGCCCCGGCACTGGTTTTATTTGGGAGACTGACTCTCTTTTCAAATGCCTTTAGATTTTGATGCAAACCAAAATAATTTATATTTCGGGTGCACACTTTAACACTTTGAATGAAAAGGAAGTATGGACGCTTGCCGCAGACTTTTCTTTGATGACCGTCGATTGAACTTCGGTATCATTGATTTTATGAATGTAATTCTTGAAAAATTTAAATTCAATGAGGTAGATGAGGCCCATTTGCTGTGGTCTGATGAGCCTGCCACACTATACACAAATTTTCCATACCTCGCCACGCTGGAACAATGTCGCGAGCGACTCACCAAAATGGCAAATTATTATGGGCAAAGAACCGAACATTTCGGACCCTTTGCAATTCGCTCCACGGATGGAAAATTTTTGGGTCTAACAGGTGGCGACGCTGGTGAGGTTTTAGGCGAGTATGAAATTTGGTATTTCATTCAACGCGATTTTTGGGGTCAAAGAGTTGCATCCTCAGCAGTTGCCTTGCTGCTCGATATGATGAAACGTTCAGGAAGAGTTAAATTAATAAAGGCTGAGGCAGTTGTCGACAATTTGCCAAGCTGGCGATTTCTGGAAAAATTAGGTTTCCAAAAGAAAAAGGTTCTCCCTGGGGGACATCAGAAGCATGGAAAGTCATGGGATCGTTTCTTATATGTTATGCCGGTGACAACCAAATGAGGCAATTTCCATTTTATTGGATTGATGCTTTTGCAAGTAAAAAACTCAGCGGGAATCCATGTGCAGTTATTTTAGATGCAGATCTTTTGTCGGCAAATGAAATGCAAGCCGTTGCAAAGGAAATGAATCTTTCGGAGACAGCTTTCGTTGTTTCTCCCAAGAATGCGGACTTTGCCGCAAGATATTTTACTCCTGACGAGGAGCTTCCCTTCGCTGGTCATCCAACGATTGCGACTATTCATGCCTTACAACAGGCTGGGTTGATTCAGAAATCAAAACAAACTCAAAAAGTATCGCTAGAGCTTCCAGCAGGAGCGATATCTGTTGAAATCCAAAGTATATCTGAAGACTCCTCAAGAGTTGAAATGAAGCAGCTCGCTCCTCAATTTATGAGGACCTATAAACCGCACGAGGTTCTACCAATTTTCGGATTGTCGGAGTCAGATTTGCTTCCAGGAGCAGTCATTCAAACGGTAAGTACAGGGAGTCCTATTCTAATGGTCCCGTTGAAAAATCTCGAGGTCCTGAAGCGCACGAAATATGTCGATGTCAAAGGTTACGAAGAACTTAAAGCGCACGGCGATTTTCTTTGGCCTCATCACTTCACTCTAAAGGGCATTACAAAGGAAGCGACTACTTTTGCGCGCAGTTTGGCAACACCTCCCAGTACCCTCGAAGACCCTTTTACTGGGTCTGCAACTGGTTGCATGGCCGCGTATCTTTGGAAATATGGCTTCATCCCAAGTCCTAGTTTTCTTGCGCAACAAGGACACTGGCTCGGTCGACCGGGACAAGCAGAAGTTAGAGTCCTTGGTAGTCCTGAGAGCATTGACGGAGTTCTAGTGGCGGGCGCTGCTGAAACAATTGTAATTGGAAAACTAAAATTTTGAACTAGGGCTCTTTCTGAATGTCGCTTTTCGTTCTTTCAACTCCTGGGAAAAAGGCACGATGTTTTCAACTCGGATATTACAGGCCAACTTGTATTCTAAAATTTTCTTGAAAAGCTTGTATTTGATCTTATCAATCTCGGTTGCGCTCTTGGGAATAACGGTACTGCCAATAACATCATCGGATGACAGCTTCTGAAGCATTTATTTTGATTTCTCTTCTTCTGAATACCTGACCCTGGAGCCGTCTCAGTATTTAACACCCAGACATGACTGCAATTGGTTTAGCGCTTTGTTCGGTTGCAATGGGTGAAGATTGGAAAATGGGGAATACGCGCCGGACAATTATGAGGTGATAATTAAGCCGGAGTGATTAATGATCTGCTCATATTTTTGGGTAATCATTAAGCCGATTGCTTCTTTAAGCGCTGGAAGCCTTCAACAATAAACATTCGCATGAGGATTTGATAGGGGATGCCACGAGACTGCGCTTCTTTTTTTAATTCCAAAACAAAACGAGGATCTAAGGCGACAGATGTGGGAACTTTTTTTGGCTCGCCAACTTCAGCGCGCACTTTCTTGAGTCCTTTTTTGACTGCTTTCCAATCAGCTTCAAATGACTTTTCATAACCTTTTTCATTTTTAACGAATCGACTCATAATTTTTCCTTTCAATTTTACTCATCGGTCGTGCCGAAATGATACGAATGCGGCCTTCGCTGATCGTAAAACACAATGAAATTTTCTTATCTGAAAAATCAGTTCCCAAAGCTCCAAAACGAGGCTCGTTGGTAACCGGCGCAACTTGAATACCCAATGGCACCAGCAAATCTCTATTCACAATAGCCTGCTCGGCACTGGCTGAGCTAATCTTGTGCTTTTGTAGGCTCTTTGTAGAGTTGCCTTGATCCCAATCGAAATCAAAACTCTCTTGCTCCAGAATCCATTTTACTAACCATGCGACAAACTCAAACTGTGCCATTCTTTGTATAGTGTCCCACACTATTTAGTAAAAAACAATGATTTTAATCTTGAGCACAGCAAAGGGAATGGGTGACGATTTTTCGAATTTCCTTCCAGTGTACCACCCGATTTCCATCATAGTGTACCACTTGCGAAGTCTTGAGCGGCGGTTATAGATGTCCAATCAATTGATCTGAGGGCTTTATCAGTCACCATTCAAATTGATTTCGTTATATTGTTTAGTTTGAAATGCTGTGGATTAAGATTAGGCATTTCCGTTACAATTCGCCTTTAGGCTATCACTTATTTTACCCTTACGCAGCTTTAAGTAAAATTTTATGCTTTGGATAAATTTTGGAAAGCAAATCAAGAAGCTTATCTGTTGAGAATCTCTCAATTCGGTGATGCAAAATTTTACTCACCTCAGATTCATGAATCTCAAGTTTTTTTGCCAATTGAATATTTTTTAAATCTTTTGAATTCGCATACTTGATAAAGAGCTGGCAAATATCCCACCTGAGCTGCTCTGACGGCGAGGGATTTTCAGAAAGCATGACTGTGCCCTTGGCTTTTTCAAGCTTTTTTCTCATTTTTGCTAAGCTTTTCTCATCCGGAAGTTTCACGATTTTCTCCTGTAGGCGTTTATCACGCCAATAAAAATTTCATTTTTATCTCAAAGCCAAACGAGCTTATAAAGTTTTCAGTGAAGCTGCATTTTATCATTAACGAAATACAAATACTGACCGTCATTATCAATTGCTCTAAATTCTCCGCCATCGAGTCTTTCCACTCATTGGATGATAACTTTATCATTGATCGTTTCACTGTGTTTAAGTTCATAGTGAGGATCAATAACAACTCTTTTAATCGAATAACCGTTAACAGTGATATTGACGTTGTAACTTCGACGCTTCACTTTTTGATACTCTCAAATCTTGGTAAATTTGTCAAGAAATAGAAAGACCTAGCTGTGTGTTAATTGGACCATTTCAAGGGAATTGTTAAAGAGATATCTCCACACCTTGAGTAAGCACCGTATTTGGAATTGAGCTGGGCTCACTTTTCCACTCATCAAACTCAGCTTCAGTATAGATAAAAACATCAACTGAAATGCCCGTATCCCACAAAAGATCCATGGCCTGAATCATTCTCTGGTGCCTGGTTTTTTCGGAACTGCTGACTACAAGTAAAAGATCATAATCACTTTCACTCTTGGCATTCCCAATGGCCCTTGATCCAAAAAGATAAACCTTTTTGGGCGCAAACGCTGGCACAAGCCGATCAAGAACAGTTTTTAATTTAGCATCACTGATTTTTTCTAAATCCACGCCTGGAATCTATTTTCATCTGAATCCATTGGATATCTTTAAGATTTTTTTCAATTTTTGAAAAATCAGATTTATGCTTTTCAACGACTTTGTCATATTCAGCAATATCTTTATCAACTTTTGGAAACTGAGAAGCACGGGCAGCGTTAAAATGAATGAAAAATAATAGTAAGCAACCACACAACTTAGACATAAATTTCCTCTACAGTATTGGATTCATTCCGCCATTGATAAAATAATTCTGCATAGTCAGGATTTGATGGATGCAGTTTAAAATTCATATTGCACTCACCAATTGAGTAATTTTATCTCTTGCCGCTTGAGACGTTTTCCATTCGGGTTTAATCATTTGATCCACTCTTACTTTCTGTGAATTATGAACCGCGATAAGACTAAGAAGTGCTGTCTTGAGGCTGCTTCGATCAGGAGTTGGAAAACATTGGCGCATACTCTCAATAAACTCCAACTCACCAGTTTGCTCAAGGCGACGGGTAATAAATTTCTCTGAGCCCTTGAGTCGTGCATGCCAGTTATGAGGGATTTTTCTCATGAATTCAAAATCGGCTGCGATGTCGTAGTATTCGCCTCTTCCCACGTGCATCCAAGCATAATGAACCCAAGTCCAAAAACGTTCCTCTTCGTGAACAATATTTGACCAGTCAGCTGGTGTTAAAGCTGATCGGCCCATTTCTTGAGACCAACTTTTAAGGCGATCTAAATGGTCAAAAGCAACTTCGCATGGGCCACCTAATTGTGATGGCAAGTTTTCCATCGTGTAAAAACACAAATCAACATGAATATGGGGTTCAAAAAGATAAATAATAAAATAAGGTTTAACGTGATCTGCATCCATTCTATGAAACCAAGTTGGTAGTTTCCAATCAAATCTTTGGGACCAAATTTTTTCTTTTGCTTCATTGTTTGCACAAACAAAACCCAAATCTAAATCACTGTAAAAATCCATCCCACCTGCAGCACCGCTGCCGCTGATGAAAGAACCAATGATCCCTGGTTCATTACGAAAAAATGCAATCAACTTTTCGCATAGGATTTTATGATCAGTGAGTTGATCCATGTGCAAAAATACGTTTTTAGAAATCATGTAAACTCCTCTGTCTTTGGCCACTTCCAATAAATACAAACCCAGTTGGCTGGCACAAGGATTCATTCATTCTGACTCCATTTGAAATGAATTATAAAGTATATCACGAGAGTTGCAAAATGAAACACAACTAATTCTGTTTGTGTTCCAAATACACTTTGAAATCCCAAGTAGGCAATCAGCTGGCTTGAAGCGATGAAGAAAAAAAGAAAGACTCCTGCTGGGTGTCTGAACCACAAGAAGACGGCTGCCAAAAAATCAAAAAGACAAAGATAAATGGTCCATGCCTGCCAGACTGAACTCATTTCGGAAAATTTTAGTCTCAGATCAAAGATATCTTCTAAATGAAATAGAAATCCAATGAGATAGGCTACTGCCAGAATTCGCAAATAGTACTTCATAGGCGATGACTTGAAATAAATTCTATTTTTAGATGTTGGTGTGTTCATTTGATTTTCTTTGCTTCTGAATCCAACTCAAAACAGTTTCAGCGTTTTTGTTCGGCGGAAAAACTGGATAAAATACCTTCACAATTTTACCATCTTTCAATACCAGAGCCATGCGTTTGATAAGTCGCATTTCATTGTATTGAAAAGTTGGAAGGTTGATCGCATCTGTCAGTTTGAATTCTTCATCACTCAGGATTTCAAAAGGAATGTGGTTTCGTTTTACAAACTCTTTTTGATATTCGCTATTTTGCGAGCTAACTCCAAAAATTTCAAAACCCAATTCCTTGAATTCGGAGTTGAGATCCCGGAATCCGCATGATTGTGGGGTGCAGCCGCGCGCGCCCGGAATCAAATCCCAATCTTCAGGGGCCGGCATACTTGGTTCACCAGTTCGAGGATAGAAAAAAAGAATAGTCGGTTTCTGCGACTGTTTTTGAAGATCAATTTTTCGATCCACGGTCGATGGAAGAATAATCCTCGGAATCGCCAACTGACTCAAATGATCACAAGCACCGTCATCTTGAGGGACTGGTAAATCGGACGGCAGAGAGTTTAGATCACGGACTTTGGGATTTAAAACGCCAGTCGATTTCAGGAGCGCATGGAAATTCAAACTCCATCCTATTCCAAAATGCTTTGGCGGAAAGATCTGTTCATCGTTTTTATTCCAGAGATTCTTAAATGCATTTTTGTGGTCCCAGCGCATCGGAAGTCCAAGGAAGTTTTGGGTAGGCTGTTCAGATGGTTTTTTTGATTTGTTCATAGAGTTGTCCCTTCAATAATTTTAATTACTAGATGAATGAAGCAACTTTGATAAAACGCCACAGTTCTCTCCAAATCCCTAACAACAAATCCAAAATGATCAAGCATGGTTCTCGCCATTTTCTAAATAAGGAGAATTTTTCATTCGCTCAGGATAAAGAGCAAATGCCGTTTTATGCTTTTTAAAACCAAGTTTTTTATAAAACTCTTCATTCCCAAAAGTTGAAGTCAGATGAATGCAAGTGTGTGAAACTTTAGAAACCAAATTCTCCATGATGAGTTTTCCAATTCCTTGCTTTTGAAAAGCAGGATCTACAACAACATCAAAAATTGAAGAGTACATTTCACCATCTGAAACAACTCTTCCGCAGCCAATTAAGTTTTCACCATTCCAAACCGTCACAACCAAAAAGCTATTTTGAAATGCTCGTGAGATTTTTTCTTTCATCTCAATTGATCTTTTCATTTCAGTTTTATTGTGAAGCTCTAAAATCTGGTCAATCCACATGTCATTAAACGTGAATTTAACTTCAAATTCTGAAGACTTCATTTTAGTTTTGAAACTTTCAGTTTTCGATTGATTCTGATGATGAGTCGCTCTTTTACCTCAGGCCACTCATTGGAAATTATACTATAGTAGGCGTCATCTCTGTGTCGTCCATTAGGTAGAATCATCACATTTCGTAGGATACCTTCAAGATTGCCCCCAATCCCTTCAATCCCAGCTCGTGATTGGACATTCAACTCATTGGCTGTGAATTGAACTCTGACGAAGTTCAAACTTTCAAAAGCGTGACGTAACAGCAAAAATTTCGCTTCAGAGTTTACAGCAGAACCCTGAACGGCAGGTTTGATCCAGGATCCACCGATTTCCAGTTTTCGATTTCTCTCATCAATTCCAGAAAATTCTGTACAACCAATCGCCTGACCAGTTGACTGAAGAATGATTGTAAATGGCAAAAAAGTTCCACTCTTTTGCATTTCAAGATTCTCTTCTACAAACTCTTTTGCTGTTGAGTATGGCTTTGGATAATAATCAAAAAGCTTTGGTTCAAAATCTTTTTCTAGATCGATAAGATGTTTAATTGTATGTGGCTCAAGACGAACATACTCGCCTTCGAGAGTCGTTTGTTTCATAGTTCAACTCTTTGGTAAAATTCTGATGGTTCCCCAACAGGCTGAAAACCAAGTTTGATGTATGTTGACAAGCGGCCAGAAAATTCAGCTTCATTAACCGGAAAATTGTTTCGATTCTTCTCTGGGATAGGAAAGGCTGAGATGATATTTGCTCCGTTTTCCTTTGCATACTGAGTTGCATCCTGAATCAATTGTTTTGAAATTCCTATTCCTCGAAAGCCTTCTTTTATAAAGAGGCAATGAATCGACCACTCATTTTCTTTGCCAGAATTCTGGCAATCGTGACCCTTCAATTCAGACATTGGATCAACTGCGATCCAACCGATGCATTCTTGATCTTTATACGCGAGTAGGCCGTGAACTTTTTTGTTCTCAGTTAGTATCTTCATTTTTTCCTGAGCAGCTTTGCCCGTGGCGCATCCTGCGGGCTCGCGGTGATTTAAGCACCAGCATTCAGAACATTGGGAATCAGTTTCCATCAATGATACAAAGTCATTCCAGGTGTTCTCTGCAAAAAATTTTGTAATGATCAAACTCTCTCCTTCAGCCC
>JBKCTJ010000076.1:0-10018 GCA_046318875.1 Pseudobdellovibrionaceae bacterium
GTTTGTGCACAGATCATCACAGCCTTTTCTTGCCAAGCGAAATTCGCCATCTCAGCAGCAAATCGTCGGTTCGATAAAGAGCTGACAGAAAATATTTTCGCTGGCAATAGATTGGGAACCTCAGACTTTTTAAGATACTGATCCACAGAAAATCGAACAGCTTCTTCAATCTGTTTTTCCCACACAGCCGCTGTTTTAAGAGGAAAATTCAAAGCATTTTCAGAAAAAATTGAAACAGGTTGAATTTGACAAGCCAGTCGTTTGGACCAAGTTTGCATTTCCAATACTAAGTTTTTAGATTCTCTTGGATCCTGCAGAGGATCAATGCACCAAATGATCGAAGAATTTGTAGATTTATTCAAAGCAAAGCCCCCAAGCCGAATCGTTTTTTTCAACAATATTTGCAAGGAGGGGAAGCAAGGAATGGGCCGTCAGCCTTTTGAAAGACAAGAGTGAACATCAAGCAATTGGATAAAAAGCATGTCAAATTGACCCATTTTTTCTAAAAAACGTGACAGAATGTCCACTTTTTATCCGGCGAAGACAGCTGTGAATTCCGAATCAAACCAAAGAAATAGGTTTAGAAAACTGTATTGAATCATTTGACTGTGATGATAGTTCACTCTAGTGTGAACTATATGACAAAACAGGAAACTGCAAAAATTCAACAATTTGCAGATTTAGTTGGAGATTTCATTCGCTATTGGGGTTTTCGAAAAATTCATGGCGAAATATGGACAGTGGTCTACCTTTCGAGTCACCCGATGTCCGGTACAGAAATCGTCGAACTTTTAAAAGTATCAAAGGCGCTGGTCAGTCCAGCTTTGAAAGAGTTGGAAGCGGAGGGTTTAATCTTCCAGACAGAAAGTGAAAATTCAAAAACCAAACGTTATTCCGCTCCAGAAAATATAAACAAGATCATTCAAAATGTTCTTCGTCGCCGAGAAAAGCCAATGATGAAAAAGATAGTAACAAGCTACGAAGAGCTTGTAGATCATGTTTCTGACAAAATAGAGATCGATCAAAGTCGGCTTCATAGGCTGGGAAAAATGATCAGTACGGCGCAGATGGGACTTCTTCTTCTGGCAGAAACGGATCAGTTTTGGAATTAATTTTGATCTTGGGAAATCAATTGTTTGATCCGCGGAAATGGCCTGGGCAGTTGAAAGCAAAAAATAATATCGTTTTCATGCGAGAAGATCCAGAGCTGTGCACATATTACAAGTTTCACAAACAAAAAATTATTTTCTTTCTTGCGGCGATGCGGACCTTTCGTGATGAATTGATGAGTTTGGGACACAAAGTTCATTATGAAGAGCTGGGTTCAACTCGGTTAAATTATGAGCAAAGCTTAGCTGCTTACCTGCAAAAGAATAAAATCAAAAAAATCCATCATTTTGAAATTGAAGACAAATTTTTTGAAACCCGAATTCAATCGATTGTCGATTCAAATCAAAAGACAGCTGAAGTGATCAAATCACCGATGTTTTTGACGAGTCGTTCAAAATTTAAAGACTATCTGGGCAAATACAAAAAGCCCTTTATGAAAAACTTTTATGAACAGCAAAGAAAAGATTTTAAAATTTTAATTGATGAAAATTCAAAACCCATTGGTGGTCAGTGGAGCTTCGATGATGAAAATCGATTGCCACTTCCTGCAGATGTGAAGCCCCCTGGTTTTTTAAAGTTTGCGAAAGACCCCCATGTGTTGGCTGTGCAAAAAGTTTGTGACAAGTTTTTTCCAGAACACGCTGGAGAATCCTCAGATTTTTGGTTGCCAGTGCAAAGAAGCCAAGCCCATGATTGGTTGGATGATTTTTTTTCGAAGAAATTAAATCTTTTTGGCCCTTATGAAGATGCCCTTGCATTGCATTCTGATTTTGTTTTTCACTCTGTATTGGCGCCCTTTCTAAATACGGGATTGCTGACTCCAGACGAAGTCGTTAAGAAAGCTATTCAATTTGCGAAGAAAAATAAAGTGTCTTTGGCATCTCTGGAGGGATTTCTGCGGCAAGTGATTGGTTGGCGAGAATTCGTTCGCGGGATCTATCAAAATTTTAGTGAAGTGCAAGAAACAAAAAACTTTTGGGCACACCATCGTCAACTGTCTGATGTTTGGTACAAGGGCGGAAGCAGCTTGCCGCAGCTTGAAAGAACACTAGAAAAAGTCTTCAAGTTTAGTTATTGCCATCATATTGAGCGACTGATGGTGCTCGGTAACTTAATGCTGTTGCTTGAAGTTGACCCCAAAGACGCCCATCGTTGGTTTATGGAAATGTTTATCGATTCATCGGATTGGGTGATGGGTCCCAATGTGTACGGAATGGCATTGTTTAGCGATGGAGGAATCTTTGCGACAAAACCCTATATTTGTGGATCTAACTATTGGCGGAAGATGAGCAAGGAAAAAGCCGGGGACTGGTGCGATGGAATGGATGGACTGTATTGGAAATTCATCGATAATCATCGAGACTTTTTTTCTAAAAATCCAAGACTTTCAATGATGGTGCGAAGTTTAGATAAAATGGATGCAGAAAGAAAAAAACTGATTTTCAAAGCTGCAAAGAAGCTGCAAGATGAGCTGACGGTGAGTTCATGATGTTATTTATTCTTCAATTGGTTTCTTGCGCTGTCATGACAGGCTTAATTTGGGTGATCCAAATTCTTCATTATCCGGCTTTTGCTTTAATTCGCGAAGAACGCTTCAGCGAATTCCATGCCTTTCATTCAAAAAATATCACATACATTGTTGGTCCAGTGATGTTGATTGAACTGGCAACAGCTTCTTTGCTCGTCGTCAAGTTTTCAGAACAAAAGTTTTTCTGGGTTAATTTGTTTTTTCTCCTGGTGATCTGGGGGTGCACGGCTTTATTAAGCGTACCTATTCATAATGATTTAGCTCTTCAACAAGATCAGGATCTCATCAGCAAGCTTGTTGCAACCAATTGGCCCCGTACCATTTTGTGGAGCTTAAGGTTAATTGCATTGGTGATTTTTTTCTCGCAAGCAATGGATGTGGACAGTGGCAATTTCATCAAGTAACAAAAAAAAGTGGGAGTCTTTTTCCGAAGACGATAAAGATCGCATTGTTCGCATGGCTTGGGAAGACCGTACAGCCTTTGATGCGATCAAAGAACAATTTGGTCTAACCCCAAATGAAACTGTGAAATTTATGAGAACGCAATTGGATGATAAATCCTACCGACGTTGGCGCAGGCGAGCCAACGAACAGGGACAACTCAAACACGAAGCACTGAGGCCCTTCACCGAAGGCAGATTCAAATGCAAACGGCAGAGGGGTGATGGCTCAACCAAAGGTTGGAAGTGATTAAGCCCAAAGGTTGGAAATGATTATGCCCAAAGGTTGGAAGTGAAATGGCTGTAGCAATCATTGGTGCTGGTCTGTGTGGACTAACCCTTGCTGTCAAGTTGACCGAGGATAATCAAAATGTATTTATTTTGGAAAAATCGAAATCTGTCGGTGGTCGAATGGCCACTCGGCGAGATGGAAATTTTACTTATGATCATGGGGCTGCTTATTATTCCCATTCAGATTCACATCCCTTCCTTTGGAATGAAAAGTGGTCAAAATCTGGCAAAGCAAAATTATGGTTTGCTGAAGATCAGAAATCCTATTTTTGCGGCCAGGGTGGGATGACAGTCTTAGCAAAAGACTTGGCTGTGGGCCAAAAAATTAACTTTCAAGAAAAAGTTGTTAAAATTGTGGATCATGGAGAGTCTTTAGAAATTTTGTGTGAACTTGAAAAAAAATATTTGGCACAAAAAGTGATTTTAACTTGTCCTGTTCCGCAGAGCTTAGAAATTCTGAGATCTTCGAATTTCGATTATCCAAAATCTTTGGATGAAATTGTCTACGCAAAAGCATTGGTGGGCTTGTTTCAAATGGAAAGTGAGTTACAAAATGATTTTGATTTTCATTTTAAGAAGCCAGGATCCTACATCTATTCTATTTCAAATAATCAATCCAAAGGTTTAAGCCAAGCACCATCCATCACAGTGATTATGAATCCCCAGTGGAGCCATGACCATTTTGACCAAGAAGACTCAGTCACCTTGAATCAGATTCAAATCGAATTGCAGAAATACTTTCAAGGTAAAGTAAGGATTCAAAGTTCCCAGCTTAAGAAATGGCGCTATAGCCACCCAGAAACTGGTTATTCCGAAAATCATGTTTCTTTACTTAATGGGCGAGTGACTTTGGCAGGAGATGGATTCGGCGGTGGCAGCTTGGGTGGTGCCACTCGCTCAGCAATATCAGTCTTTGAATCAGGCAACTTCTAAATCCAGTAAAACTTCGGTTTTTACAGAATTTAAAATAAATCCTGCTTCAAAAGCTTTTTTAGCTATGAATTTAACTCTTTCTGCATTCTCACAATCTAAAATTTTGACTTTTAGAAAGCATTTTTTCATGACGGGCTTTTTGTTTTCTGCAAGATCCACAATCAATTCAGATGTCGCGATGACTTGACCAAAACCCAAATTAGATTTTTCCGCATAGACTTTGAAAGTTGCCACAAAACAATTTGTCAAAGCTTGGGCAAATAAATCTTCAGGTGAAAACGCTCCGCCGGGACCTTCGAATTCCACAGGTACGGCGCAGTCTATTTTCAAGTTCTGACTTTCGATTTGCCAGATTTTACCAATACCGGAAGCAGATTCGGATCGAGCGTGAAAGGAGATCGGATATTTGATCAGTTTGGTGTCTCACAGTAGGGACTTGCAGAGCAGTCCATTTTTTTTCGCGGTAAATAGGGTCTTATCACAACAAAGGATTTGTAACCTTGCTCGAGAGTCCACCGAACAAGTTTATTCTCAGAGAGTCTCGCTAGAAACTGATATCTAGGTATGCCCTTCCAAATTGTTCGAAAGGCATCAACTCCTTCGTGAAGCACACCGTTAGAATCTCGAACGTGCATGACTTTATGAACTTTGGCAGGATCAAGGCCGTGATCTTCGGCTTTGAAAGTCTGAGCCGTAATGTCAATAAAATCAAAAGTTTCTGAACCTGGGAGCTTTCGGTAGTGATTGATTTCTGCGGAGCATGCCATGCACAAACCGTCAAAATAAATTGCACCCTTCATTGGGTTCAAAGTGTTCAAAGTTCTCTCCTCTGCGGTGAAACTGTCTTCCGAAACCGCATGGTTCATACTAGTATGAACCATGCGGAATCACAAGGAATTTATAGACAAAGCCTTGTTTTGCATGAGATTGCTCGCAGGATTGCATAGAAACTGCCAAGGAACACGATGTAATGTCCCAAGTTGAGACACTTGTTTTGAACATGCTAAGGATAAATCAGGGAGATCACACATGAAGCCGAGTAAAGTCTGCGAAGTTTGCGGGCGATCTTTTGAATGGCGGAAAAAATGGGAAAAAAATTGGGATGAAATTAAGTACTGCAGTGATGGCTGTCGCCAATCGCGAAAATCACAGGGGCAAATTGAAAGTCTAGAATTTCAAAAATTAATTCTAGATTTGCTCTCGCAACGTGGAAAAGGAAATTCAATTTGTCCATCGGAAATTTTGCCAAAAGCAGAACAACAAAACAAAGAAAAAATGGAGGCTATCAGGCAAGCAGCAAGATTATTAGCTCATCAAAATAAAATTGAAATCACGCAAAAAGGTCAAGTGGTTGATCCAAATGAATTTCGCGGACCAATTCGACTGAGGAGTCGTCAATGAAAAGTGTTTATTGGCTAAGAAATGATCTTCGCTTTCATGATAACATCAGTTTATTCAAATTTAGCCAACTCTCTTCCGAGGGAATTTTCATTTGGTGTCCGACATTGTCTTTCCAGCGAGCACATCGATTTCGCAAAAAATTCATTTTAGATTCAGTTTTGGAATTTAAAAACAAAGTTGAACAGCAAGGCGGCCAGTTTTTAATTTTTCAAAGCTTGGCCTCTGATATCCTGCCCAAGTTTATCAGTGAAAATGGGATCGAAGCTCTTTTTTACACGAAAGAGCCAACGAGCGAAGAAATCTACGAAGAAATCAAATTGAAAAAATTTGAAGTACAAATTTTTGCCTTCGACCAAGGATCATTGATTCGTTGTGATGACTTGCCGATGTCTATCGAGCAAATCCCTGAACAGTTCACATCATTTAGAAAGCAAGTGGAAAGCGACTTGTGCATCCAGCCCATGTATCCAACTCCTCAACTGGTTCCCAAATGGAAAACGGTCTTTCCAAATGTTACTCCTGATTTCTTGACGACAGAAGCGAGTGATCGTCATGAGTTTCTGGAAGGTGGAGAGTCAAAGGGATTAAAACGTGTTCAAGACTACATTTGGGATGCTGATTGTTTGAAAGTATACAAGGAAACTCTAAACGGAATGGTTGAGTGGAATGATTCATCAAAATTTTCACCTTGGCTTTCTGTTGGTGCGATTTCGCCTCGGTGGATTTATCATCAAATCAAAGAATATGAACAAGCAGTGGTCGAAAACGATTCAACGTATTGGCTTTTTTTCGAGCTTCTGTGGCGAGACTATTTTCGGTTCATCGCTTTAAAGTGGGGATCAAGACTTTTTAGCCAAATGAATTCTCGCAGTAGAAATCAATCACCCAAACAAAATCAACAATGGAAAGAAGACGAAGACAAACTTTTGGAAAATTGGAAAGCGGGAAAAACCGGAGATGATTTTGTCGATGCGAATATGCGTGAGCTTTTGCACACGGGTTGGATGTCTAACCGTGGTCGACAGAATGTCGCAAGTTATCTGGCTAAAGGCATGAAAGTCGATTGGCAAAAAGGTGCGAGTTATTTTGAGAGTCAATTGATTGATTACGATGCGAGCTCAAATTGGGGAAACTGGTCATACCTTGCTGGCACGGGACAGGATTCACGAAATCGATCTTTTAATACGTCCAGACAAGCCGATATGTACGATCCCGATGGCAGGTACCGTGATAAATGGCTGAAATGATTGCATCATTTAATTCCGTAGATAACAGGAAACTCAGTTTCCATAAATAAAAGGAAACTCGGTTGATATTCTGACTTGTGTTTTTTAAATGTAATACTTAGAGTTACAATATAAGTGAGGTCATCAATGAAACTTTTCGAAACTACAAAACTAGGACAACTGACTTTAAATAACCGAGTTGTCATGGCTCCATTAACTCGGTCACGGGCAATCAATAACATTCCGAATGATCTGATGGTGCAATACTATACACAGCGAGCGACGGCCGGCTTAATCATCACAGAAGGAACTTCTCCTTCCCCGAATGGTCTTGGCTACGCAAGAATTCCTGGTCTATTTAATGAGGACCAGAAACAAGGTTGGATGAAAGTCACCAAATCTGTTCACGAAAAAGGTGGAAAGATTTTTCTGCAAATGATGCACACGGGGCGTGCTACGCATCCCGCAAATCTGCCTGCAAGAGCTCATATGTTGGCTCCATCGCCAATTGCGATTTCTTCAAAGGTTTGGACCGATGTCTCCGGTGAACAAAGTTGTCCCGTTCCAAAAGAAATGACAGAATCAGAAATTAAATCAACTATTCAAGAATTCGCAAAATCTGCTGAACTTGCCATTCAAGCAGGATTTGACGGTGTTGAGCTGCATGCAGCAAATGGTTATTTACTGGAGCAATTCTTAAATCCAAATTCGAACCAAAGAAAAGACAGTTACGGTGCAACACACGAAGGCCGCCGTCGTTTCGTTCTTGAGACTGCACAAGAAGTCACAAAAAAAATTGGTGCAGATCGCACAGGAATTCGCATCTCTCCTTATGGAGTTTTTAACGACACTGGAGCTTTTGAAGGAATCGATCAATTTTACACAAGCTTTGCTCAAGAACTCTCAGTCTTAAAATTGGTTTATATCCATGTTGTTGATCACAGCTCCATGGGAGCGCCAGTAGTGAGTGCGGATTTGAAAAGAAAAATCCGTGAAAATTTTAAAGGGCAATTCATTTTGTCTGGTGGATATGATGCTGAGAAAGCAGAACATGATTTACTGGAAAATAAAGGGGATCTCGTCGCTTTCGGTAGACCGTTTATTGCAAATCCAGATCTTGTTAAAAAGATGAAAGAAAAGCTGCCACTTCAACAACCAAATCAAGCGCTTTTTTATACCCCCGGACCAGAAGGTTACAGCGATTACAAGTAAGATTCATTTTGGAGCACAAAAAATACGAGGTTCTGGGCAGGATCTTTGTCGAGTTGTGTGTGAACAAATCCTGTGGCCCAGTTTAGGTTAAGTTGAGAAACAATTTGAATTAAAGTAAATTAACTTTATGTCAAAAAATAAATTCTACGTTAAAGATTTTATGTCTCACCCTTTGTTTTCTGTTCAAGGTGATTTCGTCCTTGAACAAGCTGAAAGGGTTTTTCACGAATATCGTCTGACAGCTGCACCGGTGTTGATTGACAAGAAAAAAGTTTTGGGAGTGATCACAGATTTTCAGTTAATCAAATGTTTTCTGGTTCGCAACTTAAAGCCTTTGAAGGCGAGAATCAGGGATTTTCTTGAGGACCTGGATCCTGTTTATCTAGTGGATGAAAACGAAGAAATATCCCATGTCTTAAAACTGATGATTCAGTCGCCGAATCACAGGATTTTTGTTACTCGTGATGACGTGCTGATCGGAGCATTGTCTCCAAAAGATATTCTGCCGTATTTAGCCGGTGAAGAAGCTCTTGAGCGACATGCCGAGCATCGCGATCTGATTCGGGCTAGAATCGAAATCAAAAAGCTCATGAGTGAACTCGCATCTGTAAAAATAAAATTAGATGATTATCATCAAGCATTTATGAGCTCGCCATTTATGATTCACTCTGCAGATTTAGAGGGAAATATCACCTCGGCCAATCCCATGCTCCATCAAGTTTTGGGATATAAACCGGATGAACTTATAGGAAAGAAAATCACAGATTTGTATGCTTCTCAATATCACAAAGAAGCGATGGCTGGACTATCGAAAGTCAAACCCGATGGGTATCATCCCCTTGTGCACACATTGATGGTTCGAAAAAACAAAGAACTGTTGCAAATCGATTTAGCTTCTTCATCGAAAACAAATTCAGAGGGAGAGATCATTGGTGCTGTGACAATTGGCCGAATCAGCAATTCCAGCAAAATGATCGAAGCACTGGAAAATATCGGTGAAGCACTTAAATCACAAGATGTTTCACCAAAGATTCAGTCTAAAGTTTGAAGCAAGGGCAAGGTCGATAGCCGAAGTTAAACATTTTTTCGTTTTCAAGGACAGAGTCGGAGTTGTTTCTGCATCAACAATTTCATTCATCGCCGAGAAGGCGACGCTGAAGAGATAGGATCTCGTTTCTAAATCTATCGTAAACTTGCTCTGACATGATAATAAAGCTCTGTCCATCGCGACGATTAATGCGAACAGGCTAACTCTTCACTCGAAATTAAAAATTTCAGAAAAGTTTCAACAGCCCAATTTTCTGATTTGGAAATTGGGTCTCTTAGAAGGGTAGCTTGTAGCAGCACTTCTTGTGAATTTTAACTTCTTTAACTTTTTCCAAGTTCTCGTCTGGGATAAAGATGAGATGCCAGCTTTCCTTATTTTCTCCCGGGAAAGGCATGATTTTATAAGCATAGATAGTATCACTGAAGAAATAGCTATCTGGATCTCCAAGTTCCTGGCGAACCAACTTCATTGGCTTACCGACATACAAATTTTTCTTGACGATGTCGACGGCCATGGACTGACGTTTGGCATGATCGCCCTTTCGAAAAACATCTTTTTCCAGCGATTTAATTCCCCATTTTTTTTCAGCTTGATCTGGTTTCATGAAATCAGATTGAAAAAAGGTATCCGCAAGCGTGGACACTGACAGAAAGATCAATAATAAGCCGATGATTGTTAGAACGAATGACTTCATTAAAACCCCGAGTCTGCCCGGCGGGCAGAAGAGGTAGCAAATTCAAACATAAAAAGGGGATCGAAACTTCAGAACCTACAAGAAGGACCAATACAACATGGAATTGCCCTGAATGGGTAGCGTAAAATAAAGTCT
>JBKCTJ010000077.1:0-13563 GCA_046318875.1 Pseudobdellovibrionaceae bacterium
AGAACTCCCACGTTGACCCCGAGATTGAATGTTCCAGGAACGTTAGAACCGCCAGGCAAGATGTTTAATCTCGGAGTGAGAGTCACAGGTCCTTGCTTACCGTTGGCAACATTGACAGATTGCCCTTGAAACCCCCAAGAAACCCCTAATGTTCTTGAAAAACCCTCGGAAGCTTCGACAATTTTTCCCTCAATCAATACTTGTGGAGGCTGTGTATCGAGGGTCTTCAGGATTTTTTCCATACGCTCTAACACTTCAGGAATATCTGTGACCACGATAGCATTTGTCGGGACATCCGCTTCGATTTTTCCTCGTCGCTCTGTTGAAAACTGCTTTAAACGATCCGCTATACTTGCCGCTTGAGCATAACTGACTCTAAACATTTTTACTTGCAGTGGCTCCAGAGCTTTTTGGGTTCGATCAGAGGACACGGCCGCTTCTTCCTCGGCTTTGAGTTCGTCCATCGTCATAATTCTCAAGACACTTCCTTGACGAATAAATCCTAGGCCTTTGACTTTTAAAATAAGACTGAGTGCTTGATCCCAGGGAACTTGTCGGAGTTTCAAACTTAAAGGCCCGTCGACTTTATCGGATATCACCATGTTGACTCCGATATCTTCCATGATAAATCGAAGGGCGTCTTTCACTTGCATCGTCGAAGTTTCCAAAGTGATTTTCTTTCCGTAAAATTGAGTATTATTAGAAAGGAAATCACGAAGGCTAGAAGTTCCTTCGAGCAATTGAGCTTCGCCTACAGTTTGGTCGTTAGCACCGCTCGCACCAAGAACTGCTGGACCTGAGTCAACACCTGTTCTCAGAGTAAATTCATTTTTATCACTATAATCATTTCTCGGCCCGCCGTAGTTTGAAGAAATGAGGAGGAGAGAACTGCCTTCACGCTGCACCATCGGTTCTGTTGCTCCGGGACGAAGCTGAACAACAATTCGAGCCGAGTTTTCCGAGCTTTCAAATGCATCGATTTGACCGATACTCCCTTGAAAGTCCTTGGTGTTGAAAGTTCTTTGAAGTTTTTTCGGCAGCTTGGCATATGGAATATCGATAATGAATTGATTCAATCGTTCGTTTTTATTGACGGTGTATTCCATGGGCCCGCTCCCGTCGATAACGAAAGTGCCTCCGGCATCATTGCCTTTGTATTGAAGGTCTGTGATTTGAATATTTTGATTTTTTGATTTAAATGTCTGGTTTAAATTTGGATCGGCTTGTGGCATTGGCGGATCGTTTTGAGCAATTTGATCCGGCTGTGACAGGCTTTCGCTTGGCACTGGTTCTGGCTCGCCTGAACTGAGCGTATCCATAGCTTTTTCGGCCAAGGGCGCTCCTTCTCCCAGTGGTGCTCCAGTATCGACCGTGGAAGCTTCATCAAATTGTGCAAACTCATCTTCAGCCGCTGCTGCCGAAGGATCTTGGACTGGTGCTTGAGTTTCTGCGACTTTTTGCTGAGTGGCCTCGTTATCTATCAATAAATCATCTTCGCTTGTTGAAGCCGCTTGGTCCGTTGAGCTTTCATCAAATTGGTCAAACCCAGAACGAGTGGATTCGGCTTCTAATGCGGGGGGAGACTCTTCGGTAGAACCTTCATCCAAGAGAACAAGATCTGAATCATCCGTGGGGCCTTCTTCCTGCGATGTTGTCGAACAGTTAGAAAGGAGGATTAAAGACATCACCAGCAGAAAATACATCAAAACTTTTTTGGGTAGAATTTGAAAAGAGCTTATGGTCATGATCTCCTCCTGAGATGCTGCACTGGCTGCTATTTAATTTGTAAAAGTTTGGTTTCTTGCCGCACTCTTCCGTCAATTTCAATTTGTTCCGAAACAACAAGTTCACCTTCGCGAATTTCGCGGATGACTCCATTATTTCGCCCAAGTTTCATATTTCGATACATCACATAGGTTTTGCCATCAATCTCTACCAGGGCTCGCGGATTGGATGTATTGGAAAGAATTCCGAGGACCTTATACCCTTCTAAAGGATATTTCAAAAGTGGATCAGTGACTTCAATTTCAATCTTTTTTTTGTTTACAATCTTTGTCGTTTTGGCAAGTGGAGCGTCTGCTGCTTTGACAACCCTAATGAATGGTTTGAAGGGATCTCGTTTTCCGATGGGATCATATTCAAAATCTTCAATTTCAAGATCATTTGAAATATTTTCTGCTGGCAACGGAGATTGAGCACTCGCGGGAGGAATGGGTGTACCTTCATTCCCTTTATTGGAATCTTGAGCGTGCGCTAAGTGGCCAACAAGTAAAGTGAAGATGATGAGGGCACAGTATTGAATTTTCATTCAGTTCCCCCTTGGCCCGGCTTTTTTGTTTTTTTCTCTTCTGCAAGTTTATAATTCGTAACCACCGCATCAAATTTTAAAGGCTCATCACCCAGCGGATTGGCCCTGACTATTGTAAACTCTTTGACGGCGGCAATTCGTTCCGCTTTGGCAACGCTGTAAAGTAACAAAGCGATTTGACTGAAGTTCGATGCGAGCTGAACAGAAAATGGATATCTTTGATAGATCTCACCATCAAATTCGGTCCCTGGCCGAATACTAATCTGCTTCAGTCCGCTTTGAGATACGAATCCATTAATTGCTTTAGTCATATCAACGGAAGCTAGATCACTGGGCAACCTTTTCGCTATGCGATCAAAATCCTGCGCTAGCCTGTTGACTGATTTCCGAGCTTCATCTGCTTCTTGTTTTGCCTTTTCTGTGAGTGCTTTTTTTTCGGTCTCAGTTGCAACAGTAGCGCGCAAGGCGATAATTTGCGCTTCTAACTCAGCCCCACTATCGTAAACGTTACTATAGTAAACATATCCCAACACAGCCATTATAAAGAGCACGGTTGTGGTCTTCATAAATGCAATTTTTTCGAGGAACTCTGATGACTTCACAGATTCTCCTCTAAGCGAAATGTCATTTCAAATCGCTTCACCGTTTGTTCATTTAAAGCTTCATCATTTTGTTGCACTAAGATGACGTCTCGCAGAAGAGCACTTTTCTGAAGCTGATCTTGAAAATCAATAACATCTTTGGTGGTCTCGCCATATCCAGTGATATTTACTTTACCTTGCCGATAAACAATGTTTGATAAAAAAACTCTTTCCACCATCATTTGCTGGAGAGCTTCAATGAATTTGATTTCATCAAATCGCCGACTAGAAATTTCCTGTATTGTTTCGATCCGAGCACGAATGCTCGCTTGATCTTGTTTAATTTTGGTAATCTCGTCAGTGAGACCTTGATTTTTCGAATTGTATTCTCCCAATGAAGCCGCTTCAGCGCTGAGCTGGGATAACTGACTCTGTAGAGCTGGCAAATTATAAAATCCGCTGTATGCGTACATTCCGAAGATGGGCATCATCATCATGAGAATTTTTGACAATGCTTGATTACGAATGGCCGGACTGACACCCGCGAGGTCGCCATCCTCTTTTTCGGCATTTGCGCCCATGGAAGTCAGAGTAGTTCCGCCTGTAGGAGCGATGGCTTGGGTGAGCAGATTCACTTTAATCACGGCGAATCTCCGATTTGTCTTAACCCAAGACCAACAACCAGGGAAATGAATGGCGAAACTTGATTTAGATAATCGCGAGGAAATCTTTTCACATTTGCTTTTACTTTCAAAAGCGGATTCATTGCTTCCATCGGAGCACCAATCACTTTTGTTGCCGATTCTACCAAACCAGGAGTTTGAGAAGCGCCGCCTGTGTAGAAACATCGAGACAAAGTCAGTCCGTTGGTCGAAGCTTTGATCACATCAATTTGATTTCTGAGTTCTTCATTGAACTGTTCATTGGTGGCACTGATGACACTTTGAACAGGCTCTGCTTCTTCCCGGCCGCTCATTGCCGCGAGCTTTAGAGCTTCTGCTTCGGGTATTGTGACGCCAAGATTTCGGTGTATTTCATTGGTGTAAAGATTTCCACCAAATGGAACGTCTCTGCAAAAAACTGTTTCGCCATTATAGAGAACTACTACATTCGTCATTGAAGCACCAAAATTGAAAAGTCCGACAACCCCAGGTAATTTGCCATAATTAAACTCAAAGGAATTCGCTAGAGCAAAACCAGATATATCAAGCACACCTAAGGGAACGCCGATAATATTGGCAAGATCTTTATACTGATCAATAAGAGCATTTTGGGCGGCAATGACTAAAACTTCCATTGAATCTGGAGACTGCTGAAGATTTAAAAGATGGTGGGTCAAACTCACTTGATTGATATCAAAAGGCAAATTGGCTTCCGCTTCAAAACGCACGTGTTCCCGGATGAATTTTTTTTCAAGCTTAGGGATTGTCATTTTTCTGACGATCACAGCGCTGCCAGATAGGCATGTACTTACGAATTTTCTTCGACTTTTTGTTTCATTCAATAGACTTCGAACAATTGTTGCCACGGCAGTCGTATCGCGAATTTCGCCGGCACTGACGATATCTGGTGGAGTGGGAGCAAAGCCAAATGACTGGAGTGTTGCGGAATTCCCACCAACATCCATCTCAACGACTTTAATTGAGCTTGATCCAATATCAATCCCAATAACTTTTTTTGGCTTTAAAAACGAGAACATTCCCTGTCACATCCTTGTTTCAGTCGAATTTTTATTATCGACGATGGTGGAGGGCGAAGTCAAACAAGCGTCCAGCTCTACTGAAGTCCTGGAATAAACAAATTAAAATACATTTCGGACAAGGTGCGACCACTAAAAAGAAAGAGCAAAGCTGCCGCCGCCAGATAAGGTCCGTAGGGAATAACTGTTTTAAGACCTTGTCTTTGTTTACGAGCCAAAATCAAGCCGATGATCGTTCCAAAAATTGCAGAGACAGTAATAACAAAAGGCACTGCTTGCCAGCCCAAAACTGCTCCGATCCATGCGAGAAGTTTGATATCTCCGCCACCCATTCCTTCTTGCCCAGTAAGTAAAAAATAAACGTAAGCCAACGCGAGTAAAAATCCTCCACCTAACAGCACACCATAAAGAGCATTTAAAAATTCGCGCTCTGGATTGATTGCTGCGCCCAACAGTCCAATGACTATTCCTGACAAGGTAAATTCATCGGGCAAAATCATATGATCGATGTCTATAAATGAGCAAATCACCAATGGAAAAATAAAAATCAGGGATTCAATCAAAAACCATGAAAATCCAAAATAAAAATATGCTAGGGCAAAAAGCACTCCCATTAAAATTTCCACCAGCATATATCGCGGGGAAAATTTTGTTTTACAAAAACGACATTTACCCATTCGAATCAAATAAGTCGCAACAGGAATATTGTCATACCACGGAATCGTTTTTCCACAGGACCCACAATGGCTTCGAGGAGTAACTACGCTTTTACCCTGGGGCATACGAATAATCACGACATTGGCGAAACTTCCAAAAAGTGCACCAAAAAGAAAAAACCATGAGGTGATCAATGTTTCAGACAATGTCTTTTCTCCTGAATAAAATTGTCGCTAGTAACAAAGCAATGGACGACCAACTGACGCAATGAAGGGTCATCAAATAGACATCTGAAGAATTAAAGTCATCGACAAAGAAAAAATAATTTTTCCAATTGAATTGGAAAAACTGTGGGACCACCCACATTAAGGCATCCGCAATCGCTTGAAACTCGACGTTCTGGGATTTTTTTGCAAAATACTGCATATCGGGAAGCCAGTGGCCAATGAGAAACAAAGAAAAGCCCCCAAGCATCGCAATCACAGGCCGCACAAACATGCTCATCAAAAATACAAAACTTAAAACTGTGGAACATTCTAAAAACAAACTTAAACAAATCACAAAAGAGTGGATCATCTTTGACCAATCACCGACTAAAAACAAAATAATAAAATTAAGAACAATTATATTTACAAAAAAAACGGCCAAAATACCAAAATATTTTCCCATCAAGAATTGCCATCGCGAAACTGGCCGCGCAAGAATCAATAAACACGTTTGCCTTTCAACTTCTTTCGCAATGATGGAAGAACCTAAGACTAAACCTAAAACCAATACTGAAATTTGAACTGCACCGTAACCAAAATCCACGATCATTTTATTTCGTTCATCAAAGGACATGGCACCAAACAAAAGACTTAATAAAATGACGAAAATACCAACAAAAAACATCACATAAAAAAAACGATCTCGAAAAAGCTCGAGCAAAGTCGTTTGCGCGATGATCAGCATTTTTTTCATCGCCTGGACTCCTTAAACATTTGAAAGGCCAGTTCTAAGTTTTTGTATTTTTCTGTAAATTGGGCGAGGGAACCATTGTACAAAATCTGACCTAGATGGACGACGACTAAATATTCACAAAGTTCTTCCATGTCTTGCAATAAGTGACTGCTAAAAAAAATTGTTGTTCCACGTTTTTTTTCTTCTTTTAAAATTTCTTTGACCAAGAAACGTCCATCTGGGTCCAAGCCCGACATCGGTTCGTCCAAGATCAATAGCTTTGGGTCATGCAACAAGGCTTGGGCAATTCCGACTCTTTGAAGCATTCCCTTCGAAAAACTGCGAAGAGTCCGGTCTCGAGCTTCGAAGAGATTCACTTTTTTTAAAACTTCAAAAGCTTTATCTTTAAACGAGTGAGCTTGAGTGACACCTTTGACTTCCCCAAGGCGCCAGTGGATTTTTAAGTATTCCATGGCAGTACAGAATTCGTAGAGGTAAGGTCGCTCTGGCAAATAACCTAATTTTGTTTTAAGCTGATCATCAGCGACTTTTCCCCAAAAATGAATTTGACCTGTATCAGGCTGAATGAATTGCAAGATGCATTTTAATGAAGTTGTCTTACCTGAACCATTGTTTCCAACAAAACCCGTCGTTTTACCAGATGGAACTGAAAAAGTAATTTCGCTGAGAACTTTCTTTTTTTTTCCCCAAAATCCGCTTCGAAAAGACTTATTCAAACCTTGCACATCGATGGCAAGGTCTTTTGAATCAAATGAATTTAGGCTCATTGGGGCGCCACTCCGAGGGCTTTGACCATTTCCCGGACTGGATCATATTGCGCACTGGTCGCTGGCATCAAATCTTTGAGGCCAAGCACTTCTTCAAACCTTTTGGAGCTTTTATGTTTTTCAAAGGTGTCGATCAAAAAAAACATCAGGCTGTGAGTGAACTTGGGGTAAATGTCATAGAAGCCCTGGCGCACACAAAAGGGGTCAGTCGGAATGGGTTCACTAATCCAAATCATTTTAAAGTTCTTGAAGTTTGTTCCAAATTTTTTCCAAGCGCTTAAATTTCCCTTTTTATCATCACTGAAAGTTGCCGCAGCATCGACTTCGCCTGCTTCGAGCATTTTCACCGACTGTGCGTGATTACCAGAGTATTTTATATTTTTAAAATCAGAGTTTCTAATTCCATTTTTTTGAAGCCCAACTTGGGGGTAGAGGTAACCACTTGCTGATTTTTTATCCACGAAAGCGATGCTTTTGCCTTTGAGTTGAGACAATGTTTTTATTTTGGATTTTTTGTGAACGATGATTGCAGAGAAATAAAAAGGCTCATTCCAAACTTTTTTCAAAAGAACTTTTGCTTGAGCTTCTTTTTCTGCAAGGACATAGGTCATTGAAGAGAAAAACGCGAAATCGATACGCCCTTCTTTCATCGCTGAAACCAAGCCTTCGTAATTATCTGAAACAAAAATTTCAAAAGGACGATCAAATTCTTTTTTCAGCAGCTCTGCCAGATCGAGAGCTTGTCCGCGAATGGCTTCGGGATTTCCACCCGGCCCGATACCGATGACAATTTTTTCAGGCAAGGCTTTTTCGTTTGCAGCTGCCGAGACAGCTCCAACAGAAGTAAATAAAAATCCCATAGAGAGCGCGAAAAAAAAATGTCTCGCGCGATTATTGAAGTTTCTCGAAAACATTGACCTTCCCTAGTTCTTTCACTGATATACTTTTTCTTTGTTTATCCCTCAAGGCTAAGATCAAAGCTTCAGCGGTGTCACTTTCTGTGATACAAGGAATGTTAAAATCAATGCATGCCCTTCGAATATCAAAACTTGCTTCTATGGACCTTCGTCCAGTGGTTGTGTTTATCACCAGCTGAATTTCCCCTGATCTGATGCGGTCCACACAATGAGGTCGTCCTTCATGAACTTTTTTAAGTGATGAACAGACAACTTGATTGGATTCTAAAAATTTTGCAGTGCCTGAGGTTGCAGAAAATCTGAAACCCATTTCTAGTAGCTGCCTCATCAGCGGAAGCATTTCTGTTTTATCTTTGTCTCGCAAAGAAAGAAAAATTTCACCGCGGTCAGGTAATTTCATAAGACTTGAGATAAATCCTTTTTGAAGAGCTTCGCCAAAAGTCTCAGCTCGACCCATTGTTTCACCTGTCGATTTCATTTCGGGACCTAAAATTGAATCCGATTCTGAAAACTTTTTAAATGGGAAAACGACTCCCTTGACACAGACTTCTTTTAAAAGCTTCCAATTAATGTCTTCAGGACGAAAGTCTAACTGATTTTTATTTAGACCTAGCATCGCAGAAATTCCAATATCAATAATTGGAATACCAGTAGCTTTGGCCATAAATGGAACTGATCGCGAGCTCCGAGGATTGGCTTCAAGCACATAAACAATGTCATCTTTAATCGCCAACTGCATATTGAGTAAACCGCGAATTTCCAACTTTTTTGCAAGCTTGACTGAAAGTTCAATGATGTTGTCCCACATTTCACTTCTTAAACGCTGGGGCGGCATCACACCCATGCTATCGCCAGAGTGGACACCGGCCGCTTCGATGTGCTCGATAATCCCACCAATCACATGCCAATCTTCTCCGCAGACTAAATCAACATCGACTTCCAAAGCGCCTTGAAGAAACTGATCAACCATACATGGTTTTTCTTTTGAAACAAAATCTCGATGTCGGAGAAAGTAACTTTCTAGTTCCTCTTTATTTTCGATGACTTCCATTCGGCGTCCGCCCAAAACGTAACTGGGTCTTGCCATGAGAGGAAAACCAATTTCCTTGGCAGCAGATGTCGCTTCATCGATGTCAGCCACCATCGCCGATTTTGGAACATACAAATCAAGAGAGCGACAAATTTCACTAAACAAACCACGATCTTCTGCTTTATTAATAGCTTCAAGTTTAGAACCTAAGAGATGAAAACCTTTTTGCACTAATTTTGAAGCGAGTTGAATCGGAGTCTGCCCTCCGAGTTGGGCCAGAAAACCAATGGGTTGAACAAATCGCATCACTTCGCCAACATGTTCACTGGTGAGAGGCTCAAAGAAAAGTAAGTTAGCAGTGTCATAATCCGTCGAAACAGTTTCTGGATTGGAATTAATCATCACCACATCATAATTCAATCTTTGAAGTGCCTTCACGCCACGAACACAGCTGTAGTCAAATTCGATTCCCTGTCCAATTCGATTGGGACCACTCCCGATGACCACAACACCTTGTTTTTTTCTGTTTTGTACCTTCGACATTGCTGTCCGATCATCCGACCAGTAGGTTGAGTAAAAATAAGGTGTTTCACTTTCAAATTCACCTGCGCAAGTGTCGACTTGAAAGAAACAAGGCAGAATTTGATGTCTTTCTCGTTGATTTAACACTTCGTCTTCAGAAACTGAATTTGATTCGCGTGATAGGAGAACGGCAATACGATGATCCGTAAACCCCTTTCTTTTCGCCCGAAGCAGTGAAGTTTTTGGATCTTTCTTGTAGTCCTCGGCAAAATGAAATTCGAAAGCAACCAGATCTTGGATTTGTTCCAAAAACCAATGGTCGATCTGAGTGAGATTGTAGACTTCATCTAAACTCATTTTATTGCGAAACGCTTGAATGACATAATAAATGCGCTGAGAATTCGGAATAGCTAACTTTTCAGTCACAAATTCAATATCTGGAATTCCATCAAGATGAAGCTCTAAAGCAGCCAGCGCTTTCTGAAATGACTCCTGAAAAGTACGGCCAATGGCCATCACTTCCCCAACACTTTTCATTTGAGTTGAAAGATGATCTTTGGATCCCGAAAACTTTTCAAATGCAAATCTTGGGATTTTTGTCACAACATAATCTAATGCTGGTTCATAGCAACAAGGAGTGGTTAGAGTAATGTCATTTTTTAATTCATCAAGTCGGTAACCCACAGCTAATAAAGCTGCAATTTTAGCGATGGGAAATCCAGTGGCTTTGCTCGCCAGCGCACTTGAGCGGCTGACTCGGGGATTCATTTCAATCACAACCCGCTCACCTGTTTGAGGATGAACAGCAAATTGAATGTTAGCCCCGCCTGTCTCTAACCCTACTTCATTTAATATTTTTTTTGCTTCATCGCGCATCGCTTGGTAATCACCATCGGATAGAGTTTGCTGTGGGGCAATTGTGATGCTGTCGCCAGTGTGAACTCCACAGGGATCCAAATTTTCTATTGTGCAGACCACAACAAAAGTTCCATGGTGATCTCGCATAACTTCCAATTCAAATTCTTTCCAACCATAGATACTTGTTTCAACAAGGACTTCTGTGGTCGGACTCTCGGTCAGCGCACGTAAGAGCATTGAATGATATTCTTCTTTTGAATAGGCTATGCCGCCTCCGCCACCGCCAAGTGTGAAGTTGGGACGTAGTATAATTGGATAACCTAATTCTTCACCGACTGCAATTCCATGATCCATGCTACGAACTAAATAACTCTTGGGAAATCCAGCTCCTACTTTTTCAAGGATACTTCGAAAAATTTCTCGGTCTTCAGCAGCTCGAATGACTTCAGGAGTTGCACCAAGGAGCTGAACCCGATTTTTTTTCAGAACCCCACGGTCATGAAGCTCCAAAGCTAAATTGAGAGCTGTTTGACCACCTAAAGTTGGAATAACTGCTTCTGGCTTTTCAATTTCAATAATTTTTTCTAAATAGTCTAGCGTCAGCGGCTCAACGTAAGTTTTCCAAGCAATTTCAGGATCCGTCATAATTGTCGCGGGATTTGAATTGACCAAGATCACTTGATAGCTTTCTTGCATTAGCGCTTTACAAGCTTGAGTGCCAGAATAATCAAATTCACAGGCCTGTCCGATTTGAATTGGACCGCTTCCAATAATTAAAATCTTTTTGATATCATTTCTTTTTGGCATAATACCTTTTTAAAATCTCATCACACTTTGATCAGCGTAGATCAAATCAGAAGAAACATGTTTGTACTGTTCAAATTTATACTTCATTTTAATCAGCTTCAGCATCAAGTCTTTGACTTCAAGTTCGGGATTATTTCGATGTTTTTTTACTTCAGCATAAATATATTTTTTTGCTTCAGGAGGATGAAAACAAAAACCCCGTGTAAAGAGCCAGTTTCCCTGGTCTAAAATCAAGTGCACTTCAAAAATTTCCTCAGTGTTAAATCCAAAAGTATTTTCCACACTTTTTACAACAATCTTTTCATTTTTCAGCAGATCTCTGAGATACAGATCCTGACCTTTGACTTTGATCAGTTCAAAAAGGGATTGGCGGTACTGCTTCAAGACGAGCAAAAGTTGTTTTTCTTCATCATCAAAACGGAGTTCTCGCACCAAATGACAAGAATCAAGAGGAGTGTGACCATATCCTTTCAGCGACCGCGAAAAAAAATACCAATCGTAAAACTGCGACATTCGAACTTCATAATTCATCGCTTGCTCGTCAAGCACTCCCGAACCATCAAAAAATTCTTTTTTTGCTATAAGCAATTCATCATGTAAAGCGGGCCCTGCAAAATACTTTAAAATTTTATCGATCACTTTTTCATAAGCTTCAAATCGATGAGACATGATTTTTCTCCAATATCATTTTGTGAATAAAATAATCAAACAGACCCTTGGCATCGTGTGGACCTGGACAGCTTTCAGGGTGATACTGAATTCCTAGAATGTTCAGTTCATCAGAATAAAATCCAGCAACCGTTTGATCGTTCAAATTGATTTGTGTCACTTTCAATTGTGGCGGCAAGGTCCTCGAATCAACGGCATAACCATGATTTTGACTAGACACATATATTTTGTTTAGTAACAAATCAGAAATAGGATGGTTAGCCCCGCGATGTCCAAATTTCAATTTATATGTCTTTGCCCCTAAAGCCAAACCAAGGATTTGATGACCCATACAAATTCCAAATAATGGTATTTTTCCTACCAAGTTTCGAACTGTATTGGGTGCAACTTCCACAAGGGCCGGATCACCAGGACCATTCGATAAAACAATTCCATTTAACCCAGACTTTAAAAGCAGCTCAGATGATGTTCGCGCCGGGAAAACAAGACACTGACTCGAACGCTGTTTTATTTCACGAATAATATTTTCTTTAACACCAAAATCCATGATCCCAATTTTTGGACCCAAGGGAAAATCACCTTGAATAGTTTGAACCTGTTTTCGTGACGCTGCAAAAACCCAATCCCCCGGTTGATCTTTTTTAATCTGGATCAACTTTTTAGCTTTTTCTTTCATCTCCGAAAGCGAATCGGCTTGGACAATTGCTCCCCATGTTGCACCCTGACTTCTTAAATGAACGACCAATCTTCGAGTATCTACTTCGCAGAGCAATGGGACCTGATGTTCAGTCAACCGAACCACCCAGCTGTTTTCCCTGGGAGAGTCTTGAACTTCAGTACAAATGAATCCTTCGATCCAAACACGGTTTGACTCCCACACAGCTTGACTAGCTCCGTAGTTTCCTTGCATGGGTGCTGTCATCACAATGATCTGGTTCATGTAAGAAGGATCCGTTGCAATTTCTTCGTAGCCAGAATGAGAAGTATTAAAAACCACTTCGCCCGCAGTTTCGCGTATTTTTGGTTGTGGAGATCTTCCTTCGAAACACTCACCTGATTCAAGAATTAAACAAAATGTATTCATATCAAACTCTTTCCGGGTGAAGTGAGCGCAGGAGAGATTCGCGGATAAAAACTCCGTTTCGAGATTGTTCTAAAATCAAAGAACGGGAATCTTGCATTGCCTCTCGACCCATTTCAATTCCAACGTTGACCGGCCCTGGATGCATGATTCGCTTTTCATGCGACAACTGAGATACCCACTTTTTCGAAGCCCCATACTGCTGATGGTATTCCGCTTGAGTGAGGTCTTCCAATACTTTTTCGTGAGCATGCCGTTCAAATTGGAATCGTAAAAAACAAACAGCATCAGCCCATGCGGTACCTTCGGTTAATGAAGTAAACTTTGGTAAGCTCACGGAAGTGACTTGAGAAGTGTATTGATTCAACAAATTCAGTGGACCACAGATTCCAACTTCATAATTCAAAATTTTTGCAAGGTCGATGTGGGATGCAAAAACGCGAGAGTGAGCAACATCCCCAACAAACAGAATTTTTTTTCCTTGAATGCTTCCAAAGCTATCTTGAATTGTAAAAGCATCTAAGAGTGCTTGAGTCGGATGACCCTGAGTGCCCCAACCTGCATTAAAAATTGGTGTTTTGATCTGCAACTGCACTGATTTCAAGTCAAAATCCTGACCACATCGGATAATAAAAACATGAGGAGAATAAGTTTCAAGATTCAAAAGCGTATCCAATAAACTCTCACCTTTTTCCACACTGGTTGCA
>JBKCTJ010000078.1:0-4315 GCA_046318875.1 Pseudobdellovibrionaceae bacterium
GAAGATGCCGAAGGCATGTTCGCGACCTGTATCCAGCATGAAATGGACCATTTGGAAGGTAAGCTTTTTATTGATCGCATCAGTTTTTTAAAGAGCCAAAAAATCAAAAATCAAATAACAAAACAGGGTTATCCAAAGAAAAAAGCAGACAAAAACCTGACCTCGTAATAGCTTGTGGCCTTATGAGTAAAGTCCGAATTTGTTTTCTTGGAACGTCATCTTTTTCAGTGACTTGCCTAAAGGCTTTGGTCAGCGACGAGCATTACGAAATCGTGGGTGTCATCACTCAGCCCGATCGACCGGCTGGACGTAAAATGTTGTTAACTCCGTCTGCTGTTAAAACCTATTGTCTCAGCGAAGGACTTCGGGTTATTTCTCCAGAGTCTTTGAAAAAAGAAGCCTACTTGTTAGACGAAATTAGAAAATGGAAGGCCGAAGTTGCAGTCGTTGTAGCCTTCGGACAAATTTTAACTGAAGAATTTTTAAATATTTTCCCCCTAGGAGCTGTGAATGTTCACGCGTCTTTGCTCCCGAGGTGGCGGGGAGCTGCTCCTATCCAAAGATCCATTCAATTTGGTGATGAATTCACAGGTGTGTCTTTGCAAAAAGTAGTTAAAAAATTAGATGCTGGCGATGTTCTTGGTGAACGACGAATTCATCTCGATTCCAATATCAATTCTTTGGAATTACATGACCGACTTGCTGTTTTGGGAGCTGAGTTAATGCATGTTGAATTGATGGATTATGTTCGTGGAAACTTAACAGGGCTTCCGCAGAATGAACAGTTGGTGACTCATGCAGCGAAAATTTCCAATGCTGAGTCGGAACTAAAACCCGATCTGACCGTTATGAAAGCTCACAATCAAGTGCGGGCTTTTGTTTGGGGTCCTGGATCTATTTTCACATTTCAAAATAAAAAACTGAAAATTCATCAAACTCAGATACCTTCTGGTGAAACCCAAGCACTTCTGAAATCTGCATCTCAAAAGCTAAATTCAGCGGACTCGCATTTTATTTTTTCGGAAAGACTTTGTTTTGCTCGAGATTTGGGAAGTCTTTATTTAAATTGTCAGGATGGATGGCTGGAATTGCTTGTGGTTCAACCCGAATCGAAAACAAAAATGAGCGCTGTTGATTTCGCAAGGGGATATTTACAATGATCACATCTGGAACTAAAAAAGTTTCCCCCAGTATTTTAGCAGCAGATTTTGCAAATCTGGCCGCTGAAATTCAGCGACTTGAAAATGCAGGTGCGGACTTTTTGCACGTTGACGTCATGGATGGACATTTTGTTCCGAATTTAACTCTCGGGCCCCCTGTGGTCGCAGCACTTAAAAAAGTGTCAAAGATTCCTCTGGATGTGCATTTGATGATCGAAGATCCTGATCGTTGGGTTGCAGATTATGTTGATGCTGGAAGTGATTTAATCACTGTCCATATTGAAGCTGCAAAAAATCCACAGGCCATATTTGAATTTCTAAAAAAGAAAAATGTGAAATGCGGTATTACTTTAAAACCAAAGACTTCCATTGAAACCCTCTACCCTCTGTTGGGTATGGTGGATTTGGTTTTAGTGATGACTGTGGAACCAGGTTTTGGTGGGCAGAGTTTTATGGAAGACCAAGTTGCAAAAATTCACTGGCTTTCTGAACAGAGAAAAAAACTGGGTTTGAATTATTGGATCGAAGTCGATGGTGGCATCAACCATATGACAGCAAAAAAATGTTTTGAAGCAGATATTTTTGTTGCTGGCACCTATGTCTTCAAAAATGATCCAGTTGTGGCAATTCAAAATCTTAAAAGTATTGCGCAAGTTTAAAATGGTGAGGACAAAATGAAACACGATTCGAGTCAAAAAATTTCAGATATCACAGGAACAGCGAACAGGTTTCCTTCAGAATCGCGAGATGCAAAGCCGGTGCAGTTTTCTGTTGATGGCGAAAGCATCCAAACAACTTTACTTTATGAATTGGTCTATCAGAAAACTCAATTTGATATTGCCGAAACCGCAAAAAAGAAAATGCAGATTTCCAGAGATTACATTGAAAAGGAAATCGCTGATCAAAAAGTCATGTACGGTGTAAACACAGGATTTGGTGCATTTTCCAGTGTTCAAATTTCCAAAGACCAAATTCAACAGCTGCAAATCAATTTGATTCGCTCTCACAGCGCCGGTATTGGAGAACCCTTCGCCTATGAACAGGCCAAGGCTATGATGATTTTAAGAGCGAATACTTTGGCGCGAGGACACAGTGGGGTTCGAATTGCTGTGGTTGAAAAAATCTTGGAGTTTTTGAATGCTGATTTAATTCCTGTGATTCCTTCCCAGGGCAGCGTCGGTGCAAGTGGTGACTTGGCTCCTCTTTCCCATTTGGCTTTAGCTCTCATTGGTGAAGGCTATTGTTTTGGGCCTGAATTGAAAAAAACTGCGACAGCAGTGTTGTTAAAAGAAAAAAATATTCAGCCTTTAGTTTTAAAAGAAAAAGAAGGCTTATCATTAATCAACGGCTGCCAAGTGATGACGGCCATTGGACTTCTTGCTTTGTATGAAGCTCGATTATTATGTTTGCTTGCAGACTTTGCTGGAGCCATGAGTTTAGAAGCACTTCGTGGTTCTAGAAAAGCTTTTGATCCTTTGATCGCACCGACAAGACCTCATCACGGCGAATCGAAAACTGCAGCGAACCTAAGACTCATTTTAAAAAATGAATCCGAAATTTCAAAAAGCCATTTGAACTGTCACCGGGTTCAGGATGCTTATTCGCTGCGATGTATGCCCGCTGTTCATGGAGCTGTGAAAGACACTTTGGTTTACGTTCAACACGTTTTAGAAACTGAAGCAAATTCAAGCACAGATAATCCTTTGGTCTTTGCCGAAGAAAAACAAATCATCAGCTGTGGAAATTTTCATGGAATGCCCGTGGCCTTTGCCATGGATTTTGCGGGTATTGCGACGGCATCTTTGGCCAGTATGTCAGAAGCTCGTATTTCCAAATTGATTAATCCTGCAATGAGCGACCTTCCTGCATTTCTTGCTACGAACGGTGGCTTGCAATCAGGTATGATGATTGTTCAAGTCGCAGCAGCCTCTTTAGTCAGTGAAAATAAGGTCCTTTGCCATCCTGCGAGTTGCGATACGATTCCAACATCAGCAGATAAAGAAGACCATGTCAGTATGGGAACAATTGCTGCTAGGAAATTTAGATCCATTTTAGAAAATTCCAAAAATGTCGTCGCTATGGAAGTGTTGTGTGCAGCTCAGGGTTTGGATTTATTACGCCCCCTGACTTCATCTGCACACATCGAAAAATTTCATCAATTGTTGCGTGAAGATGTACCTTTTGCCAAAGAAGATCGTGTTTTTTCAGAGGATATTGAAAAAGTAAAAGCTTTCTTGTTTTCTGAAAAGGCAATCCAGTTTTTAATTCGAGAACTCCCAGCCTTAAGTTTTTAATGGAAGAGTAACCACAGATTTGAAGGAGTGAAAAAATGTCTGATTCATCGATTTCACAAAAACGAGTTGTTCGATCACCGATAGGAACCAAACTCAACTGCAAAGGATGGCTTCAAGAAGCAGCTTACCGAATGATTCAAAATAATCTGGACCCTGGTGTTGCAGAAAATCCCGGTGATTTAATTGTTTACGGTGGGATCGGGAAAGCTGCTAGGAATTGGGAATGCTTCGATAAAATATTAGCGGCTTTAAGAGTTCTCGAAAACGATGAGACTTTAATTGTGCAATCTGGAAAACCCATTGGAGTTTTTAAAACCCACGAGGATGCCCCAAGGGTTTTAATCGCAAATTCGAATTTAGTTCCGAACTGGGCTAATTGGGAACACTTTAATGAACTCGATAAAAAAGGTTTAATGATGTACGGCCAGATGACGGCGGGTTCTTGGATTTATATTGGAACCCAGGGAATTGTCCAAGGCACTTATGAAACTTTTGTCGAAGCAGGACGCCAACATTTTGGTGGAAATCTGCGAGGAAAAATTTTGGTGACAGGCGGCCTAGGTGGCATGGGTGGTGCGCAGCCTTTGGCTGGAGTTTTTGCTGGAGCCTGTGTTCTTGCCATTGAAATTGATCCTGAAAGTGTACAGAAAAGATTAAGAACTAAATATGTTGATGAAGTCGCTACAAGCTTAGATGACGGAATCAGAAGAGTGCGTGAGTATGCATCCAAGGGTCTTGCAAAGTCAGTCGCTGTCGTTGGAAATGCGGCAACAGCAATAACAGAAATGTTAGAAAAAAACTTTATTCCAGATTTGTTAACGGATCAAACTTCGGCCCATGATCCATTGGTCGGATATATTC
>JBKCTJ010000079.1:0-16234 GCA_046318875.1 Pseudobdellovibrionaceae bacterium
TGCCAAGGCCATGAGCTTGAACAAAGAACAAGGTGAAGAATTTCGCCGCTTGGTTTTGTTTAATCAAGCTTTGGATCCCGCAGATCGAAATGTGTTTTTAAAAAAATTAACTGAACATCGATTTCAAGTTCAGTTGCGAAGCGGACAGATTGATCAAAAAACTTGCGATAAGATTCCAAACTGGGTGACTTGGGTCATTTACGCAATGATCGATCAAGAAGGCGTTCAATTTGATGCAAAATCTTTGCGTTTATTGCTGCGATCAAAAGCTTCCGAAGATGAAATTCAACAAGCACTAGATAATTTAATTGCTAACGGTGAAGTCATTCGCGATGAATCGGGAAAGCTCAAAAAAGCTCGCACCATGATGGAGTCCGCTGAAGACATTCCTGTAGCTTTAATTCGCAAATTGCAAATGCAACTGATGTATTTGGGATTGGAATCTCTGTATCAAGATTCAGCAGTTGAGCGTGAATTTGGTGCGTTGACGTTAAGTCTGACTCAAAGTGAATTTGAAGATTTGAAATTCAAACTCCGTCACATGCGAAAGTCTTTACACAAAGATACAGTAATTCAAAGAATGCAGACTAAAGGCGACAGAGTTTACCAATTAAATATTCAATTATTCCCCGTCACCGCTAAATCAAAATAGTTTCCTACATTTTTTATGTCACTTGCCAATAAACAAGATGACTTTGGTCTGCTTGTTTCGACTTATATTCGACTTGTATTCGACTTGTATTCGGGCGAAACAGTCACCTGACACATTCTTTTTTTTAGTCAAAACGATGTGGATAACTCTGTGGATGAAGTTGATAACTCCTCGAATGTTCTGGATTTGTCGGGAATTTTTGAATGCTGTTACGTTAGGAACTCGTCAAGAAATATTTATAAATCAATTTTAGAGAGTTCGGTTTTTCCCATCAAGGCGAATTAAATGCTATCCCACGTCCTAGTCCAGCAAAAAAATCAACAAAACTTCAATAGGGACGCACCCCTCCAAGGGAATAAACTTTCAAAATTTTTTTGAAAGTTATTTTTGCCGAAAAAATAATCACTGACGCAAAGACGATGTGGATTTTCCACAAGAATGTTGTTATTTGATCAATTATTGAGCTAGGTTTGTAGCCACAGTGGGGGTGACCTGGTTTCGACGTGGGTAGTGAAATTTAAGGAGCATACCGGGGCGCATGAGGACCTCGATAAAAACGTGCAATCTGTAATTGCTAACGATTACCAACTAGCAGCTTAATTGCCGCTACGTCCACCGCGGTTATGATGGCCGACTGCGGGAGACGCTAATTTGCCATCTGGGCTGATTGTGGCTACCTGAGGCGCAAGCAGTCGAGACTTTCTTTGGGTCCGGCCACGCGAATTCTGTTTGTGGAAGTCGCATGGTCAGGGCAAATCACAAACTAAGTGTGTAGCGCCTTAACATGGAGCACTTGCGGACGAGGGTTCGATTCCCTCCACCTCCACCATACTGTAAATTGATTAAAACCCTTTATATTCGATCTGACCAGAACGACTATAAGGGGTTCTCTTTTTCTATAATTGAGTACTTCACTAGTATATTCAAGTATTTATATCTCTAAACCCACTTAAAAATATTCCCGACCAAAATGGTTGAGTATTCCAGTTAACCATTTTTTATATGGGCACGACCCATATTGCGCTATAATTATAGTATATATGTAGCGCATTTTTGCGGATCGGAGGATGTTTTGTCTGAAGAACAAATCCAACAAGTTAAGAAGAAAAAAATAAGAAAGAAGAGACGGAGTGATTACCCCGATTTTGATTCTAAAAAAGCCCTAGCATTGCGGGGTTTAAGAAATAAGACGGGTTTATCTATGGCTCAAGTCGCTGAGAAGGTCGGTTGCTCCACTTCAACGATCAATTTTTTAGAGCAAGGGCGTATGGATATCCCTAAAAAATCAGAAACCTTTGACCGCATTCTTGAACTCTACGGCACAAATAGAAAACGATTCAGCGAGACCGCTGGTCGTTGGGAAAAGGAAATCACTGATAGGGATTATATTGCAATGAGCCTGCCAAAGCTCAAAGATCACGACATTCAATTTATACGCCAATATATTGAGACAAAATTAAAATGGAAGAACGAGGGTTGATTTTATGTGGTTTTCTTTTTTGTCATGTCGATTACTTCACCACTAGCAGTCTGTGTAGATTTTTCAGCAGGTGGATTGAACTCGGTATCCTGAAAATCCAAATTGTTTGCCGCTGATATATTTTGATGATCTTCAATTTTTTTCAAATACAAGCTCGTTGTCGACATGGTTTTATGTCCCACTCGCTCCATCACTGTACTTAAATCTATTTTTTTATCTCCTGCTAATGAGTGAGTTATTGAAATACCTCTTAGATCATGAAAACGAATTGTATTTTTAGGATTTTTAATGCCATCCATTTTTTCTTGCTTGATGACTTCATAACTCGAAATAATTTTTAATTCCTGTAAATACTTGCGAAGAACTTTTGACGCTTGACCGTGTTCCCACTCTTTAATCCGTGGTAAAATGAACTTTGGATCGGGCTTATTGAGCATCAATTTTTTTATGGTTGTGACTAATCCTTTGGACAAACCAACTCGTCTGATTTCACCATTCTTCGGGGACTTGAAGCGTTTTTCATACCAGTTGTAGGAGCGTTTAATTTCAAAAAAATATTCACCGTCTTCATTTTGAACAAGATTGTCCCATTCCAATGCCCACAGCTCGCCCGAGCGACAGCCAGTGATATAAGAAAATTCAAATAGCAAACCAAATCCATTCGGATCTTTTTCTTTGGCGTAATCTAAAAGTTTTTTAATTTCGAATCGAGTTAAGCCAGCAAGCCTTCGAGTGTTTGTCTTTTTGTAACCTCTGATTTTAATTTGTTTGGCCGGATCAATTTTAAATCCATTGAGCTGATAAATACGGCTGATGTATTGTCTGATTTTATTTTTTGTGGCGGCAGCGGTGTCAGGAATCCCATTCACAAGGTCACTGACCATTTGCTGGGTGATCTCTGTCGCATATAGATTCTCCCAATCCTTAGTGTGTTTTTCTAAAGACACTCTCGTGTTGTATTCGTCTCGATTCAACGTTTCGGGATTTTTTTCACCAGCAATTTTTTTAAAAGCAAATTCACAAGCATTTTTCCATTTTTTATCACCGACGGTATTGCGTTCTTTTTGCTTTAAAAGTTGATTTCTAAATTCATGAACCACACGACGGGCTTCCATGATGCCCTTGATGTCGCTTTTTTGAAGAGTCTTTGGCTGGGCACCTTTGGCAATCGCCATGTAGAAAACGACTTTATAAGTTTTTTCCTTGCGATCATGCCAATAAATGTATGGCTCAACATAATCAGCCGTTGGCTTTTTGCCTCTTTTTTTTGTTCTTGGGTCGTCAATATTTTGCTCGTCTGCCATAAAATAAACCTCGATTGCTTATCGGTTTATTTTACCGGATTTCGAGTCCTAAATCCGGTAAAAAGTGCCAGGCTATTGGCTAACTGACGGGTCTATGCAGCTCCTACAGACCGCCTGTAAGGAATCCCTCTATTTCGGGGCATTACTTTTAATATGGCCCCATAATAGAGCACTCTATTTTTTTTGCCGGATTTTTTTAATTAGATCCGGCAAAATTATATCATGACCCTAAAGAGGTTATGGAGGTGCCAAGTGACTATCGTATCTATTTATACATTTAGAAATGCAGAAAGCGCAAATCAAGCTATTGAAGCACTTTGGAGGCGATTGTCTGGCGGATTCGATCGTACTGTTGGATCGTCAGGATCAGAAATCTGGATCACAAATTTTTGCGATGACGCTTATCTTGCTGGTCAAATTTGCGAAAGCAACGGAGGCTCATTAAAGTGAGTAAGCTATTCGATATCTATCATCTCAGCGGATCGCAATTGCTTTATTTGGCATTTGTTTTCTCCGCCAATTACCACGTTTTGAAGTGGATCTTTAAGTTTTTAAAAAATGTGGCGACCTCGGACTTATTGAGCATTCTCATCTTCAAACTCACTCCAAGCTCCGTCATTCAAAAAAGAATAGTCAGGGAGAAGCTGAGAAAGCACCACGAGAAAAAACAAAAAGAAAGAGAACACCAAGAAGCCCTTGAATCGCACCGAAAATATAAAAGTCAGTTTTTTAATCTCCAATTTATCGCAGAGGATAGACGAACACTATTTAAGTCTTTTGCCGGAATCAAATGGCTGGAGGGAAATCAAAAGGTTGGCGAGTCTAAAAAACCTTGGATCATTGAAAATCACGAAATTGCATTTTTAATGTTTCAAGAGATGGCTGCGTACAGGTGGCAACTTTTGAAGAAAAATAAATGGACGCCCGAAATGGAAACGTTTTGGCTAAAAATACTGCCTAAAAAGTTTGTTTCAAAAGAAAAGGAAATGACTGAACTTGAAAAAGCAATATTAGATTTTGAAGAAGACATCTCTACGAAGTCTTCTGCTTAAGTTTCCTTTTTTCTTGAAGTTCCCGACGAACTTTATCGCTCATCGACTCTTTGGTGTAGACCATAAAAATATCGACAATTTTAAAAATAAGGTTGATAAAAAGAGCCGAGATTAAAAAATAAAAAACAAGTAGCCCATTTTTATAGGGGAGGAAAATTTTGAAAACTCTGCTAAAAATCAAACCAAGAAATAAAAACCAAACTGCAAGCACCAAATTAAAAAGCAGATCGCCTTCTTCTAGAACTTTTACGATTTTTAATTTTTTTCGCCTTCTGGGTGGCTTCATAAACTCTCCATTAAAACCCAAGACAGCATCGCCACAAAAAAGAATGCCTTGGTTAAAAATGGCGGTGCGATCACTGCTCCAAAGGTTGATGCTAAAAACGCAAAATAGCAGATCTGTGAGAGCCGTGTTTTGAGGTTTTTACGTCTCATGCCCTATAAATGGATTTCTTCGTCGTGTTTCCATTTATTTAAGCATGGAGATCAAGTTTCAACTTTTTCACCTTTATAATAAAAAAGTGCTCAGTCACGGAGCCTTTCGCCTTTATCGTCTATTCCTTGACCTAGAGGCGGCACAAGCCCAACCTCACCCTATCAAGGCAACACGGGGGCTTTTAGGCGGCTTTACGGGGCTATCTGAGAATAGCCTGAAGGTAGCGATTGCCGAGCTTTTGAATCTAGGACTTGTGGTTTTAAAGTCCGAGCGACCAAGCCTGTGGCAGGTCAATACGCCCGACAAGTTCAACCACAAGGCACTGGCTAGGCTTCTAGCCCAAGGTAGCGAGTCCGCAATTGCTGAGCCTGATTCCGCACATTCTGATGCTAAATAATACGTTAGTTCATATACAGTTTTGAGCATTTCGATTTTTTATTTTTTTCAGACATTTTTTAACCCCTCATTTTTTGAGGATCTGGTCGATTTCTATTTCAGGGTTTGTTCGGTCTCATTCCATTTAGTTTGTATAAGGAGAAAGTTTTTATGATGAACACTGATGAATACATTTTTTGGATTGTGCCCACTCTACCTGACTACCCAAGGACGTATCGGATATTTCGAGTCAATGATCAAAAAAAAGAGATCGCCATCGTTCAATTTGAAAACAAAGAATATGACGTTTTTGAAGTGCCGGGAGAGAAACCAATTACCTATGCTGAAAAACTTGAGATCCTTGAGGCATGTGACTTGTTTTTACAAAAAATGTATTTTTATAAATGGGAATAGACCTTACAGGCTTGTCTGTAAGGTTCTATTTCTACTTTTTACTATTTTTTGAATTCTTTTTTAAGGGACGTCCCTTTTTCTTCTTATAATAATTCTCGTCAATAAAATACTGAGCCTCAATCATTCCCGATCTATTGATATTTTTAATTAAACCAAGTCTCCAGGCATTGCCAGTTTTAAAACAATAGGTATCAAGTCTAAAATTTTTTACCTTTTTGTCGTAGAGAGCCTTGTTTTGGGCATTTCCGCCTTTCGTTGAGTTGTATAGGTCAGGGTACAAGTTATTGAAAAGGACTCTCTTTGAAATCGTCCCATTTCTTATCTGCTCATCGTGAATTATTTGTGCCACGAGAGCTTGTTTTTTTGAAAGCTTAATTGGATCTTCAATTTTAGACGCAGGATAAAAAATCGTAAAATCAGAATTGAACCCGGGTAGCGGTCTTTGGCTTTTCTTGCTCGGAGAAGTTTTATCCGATGGATTGAGGTCTGAGCCGACTCTTTTGTCTAGAAAGGACTTTTTTATACTTGCTAGGTACTTGTTGGCTGCAACTTGTGCTTTGTTCATTAAGGGCTTTAGTTTTTTATACTCAAGAAATCCTTTTTCTATTTTTTTAAAATCTTTAATCAGTAAGAGAGCTTCGTATAAATTAAATTTATGTGGCTTTAGAAAACTGACTTTGTCTACCGCCTCAATTGGAAGCTCAATCGGCTGAAAAGCATAAAGTTCCTCGAGTTGATTGATGATTTCCTTGATATGTTGATTTTTTACTTCAGCTTCAAGCAAGGCAAATGTTTTAAATGTTTCTTGGACGAAGGATAATCCGTATGAAAAAGTATTTGGAGCCTTTTGCTCAGTGCTCCAACTAAAATAATTAGTTGAGTGGCCCATTAATAATTCTAGTTCTTGAATCGAAAAACTCTTTAACAGAGCGTTCTTATATCGATCTAAAATCTCAATGTTTGGATCAACATAAAAGTCTTCTAGAAGTTTTAGGGTTCTTTTAAAAAATAACAGACATCGTTCGCGCAGTGATTTTTCTTCTTCGATAAACCATGGCTCCGATAGGCTTCGAATATTATTTTCTTTTTTGCTCCCATCGAGTCTTAAAGACGTAGAAAAAATCTTTATATCTTTCTTGAGGAACTCAGAATAGGAGAGTTCGTCCTTAAAAAGAACTTCTCCCATTTTGTCCGCCCGTTTTCTATAAAACCGAGTCAGCCCGGGGTGCTTACTCATCTCATTGCATATTGGAATTCCTAAAGCATTAAAAATAAAGCTTAGGCCATCTGGTTCATTAAAAAAGAAACCTTTCTGAATGAACTCAGCAGAGTTCGCATCCAAATATCTAAGGCCACTCTTCACTAGCGAACTGACTCCTGTATTAGTGATCAGCGGAATACTGATCAAGTCCGAAGAAAAAAAGTTTTCTAACTCAACAAGATCTGAAAAATCAGCACCCTTTAAAAATTCAAGAGTTTTGTCTGGCGAATTGCTCGCCTTAAGTGCTCGGACAAGATTCGGCGAAAAGTAGCTCTCCACTGACTTAATGACTTCGACATAGCTGTCATTGACCGAACCTAGTAAACGTATCTGATCTGATGAAGGCGGGCCGGCGACCTTACATTTTTTAAGTAATGAAAAAAGTAGATCTTCATCAGAAAGAGAGAACTCTTCTGCTAGGGCTTTAGCGATTTCCTCTAAAAAAGTTGTCGTCTCCATTGCGGTATTAACCCCTCATATTTACTACATAGCATACTACATAAGCTACTACAACACACTTGCTATTGTTTCGTTAAGCAAGGGGAAAAACACTTACGCCCAATGCCCGGCAAAAGCCCTAAAGACGGTGGATTACTAATATAAGGAGTCTCAAGTGAAAAACTTGAAACAAACGTCAAAGAGTGGGCAAGACTTAAAAAATACCACTAAAGCCGGTTATCAACCGGTAAGAAGCGGCAAGAATAATAAACTCCCTAAACACGTGGATTTTATTTATCCACATATAAGTGATAGGGGCGGACGTCTTTTAAAAGACTATCCGGCATTAGGTCAATTAACGGGACCTATTGTTGGGGATATCCGTAAGCTATTCCAAAAGGAGAGTGAGGCTGTCTGTGGAGTGGGTCAAAAACTGGCAAACATTCACCAACTTTTTTGTAAGCACATACCGCCTACAAAAATTAACTCAAATCTTGGAGAAACGCTTTTCTACCGTTTTATTAGTCAAGAGTTTGGACTTCAAAAAACTAGAACTAATGAGTACATTTACCTATCTCAACGCCAAGACGTTAATCAATTAAAAATGCCCGTGTCCGCATTGATTGAATTGACACGGTTGAATAGCTCTCAAGTTAAAGTCTTTTTAAAAAAGAACCCAGATTTAGAAACGTATTCTTTTAGAGAAATACAAAGCTTAATTAAAGACGCCAATCCTAATAAAAGAAAACGTAAAAAGGGAAAAGCAAAGACAAGAGCTAAAAACTCTAAAATTGTGATTTCCAATGAGCAGACGGCGATTAGGCAAGTCAATTCTCTCAAGGTTGGCTTACGGTCTTTTTTTGCGGAAAAGAAAATGAGCTCTAAACTTAAGGCGGAAATCAAATCACTTATTTTGTGGTTCAATTCGTCTCAAGAAAAATCTCAATAATATGGGACGCAAAAGAGCTAAATCACTTGATAAGCGGCAAAGGATTGCCCTTTATCAAGGTGATAACAATAAAATTGTATCCAAGATTAAAAGTAATTCCGTAGACGCTGTGATTATTGACCCCAACTACGGGATTAATTCTAAAAAAATAGATTTAGAAGAGTGGCTAGAAACTTTGCTGGTCAAAGACGACTACGTCCGTGGTGGGACAGGCTTTAACGGCAACAAATGGGACGCTGATTTGCCACGCCTTACACACTTCGAGCAACTTTACCGAGACTTAAAGCCCGGAGGATTTCTAGCCTGTTTTGCCAGTGCCTTAAATGAGCACTATGTTAAAATGACCATTGAAAGTGTTGGTTTTAAAATTAAAGAGCCAATAATGTGGATTAGAACCAACGGAACTTTTGCCCGCACCCGCAATACTGGTGGAGGAGCTGATAATTTAAGAATATTGAATGAACCAATTATCATTGCCCAAAAACCATTGAATGAAAAAAATAAAAAATCAAAAAAATATCAAATAAGTAAAAATAAATCTCCCTTAGGTGGTCCCGCTGGCAATCTTGTCTATGAAGAAGTCGCTGACGTTATAAAAAGTCTCGGCGTTGCTCAAAACTCGGGGTACAAGCTCCCACCATTTATTATCGAACAGAAACCTGTGAATGAAAAAGAGTACGGGCTTGACCTCGTCAATGAGAACGCACGCCGCCGGACTGTTATTAGTAAAAATATAATTTCTGGAGCAAACAAACACGATACGGTGAAACCAATTAGCCTAATTCGATATTTGGTTCGACTTCTAACCAAAGAAAATGCCATTGTTCTAGATACGTTTATGGGGTCGGGGACTTGTGCTTTGGCTTGCCTATTAGAGAACCGTCGCTTTATTGGTGTTGAGCTTGAAAATGACTATTTTAATATTTCTAAAGTACGTACACACACGATTTATCACCGCTTAATTTTCCAAGAAAATAAAAAGGTTTCTTTGGACGAGTTGCGGTGGCACCTTGACGGGCTTATGTTTATTAAACAAGTAGCTAAAGAACTAAAGACCTCCAGTGAAAAAATGAACCTAATCGAGCAAATGATTGGAGCTGTTAAGAAAAAAATAAAATAGTTTTTAAAATGTTTTAGAATACTTTTTTGTCTGCTGTATCTTTTATGGGTTAGGCTCTGTTTTTCTCTTACTATTCTTTATTTTTACTTTTTAATCTTCTGTAATTTCCTCGGGGTTCGTATCCAGGTTTCCCCGAGATTGCCGGCATCGCCGTGAGTCTCACAAATCTATACTCTTATAAGTATATAGAAAAATAGAGTCCTATACTCGGCTCGGGTCAATGCGGATTAATGCCCGTCTTATATAACCGTCTTCTTTCTGTTTCTCGGTTTCTGTCCCTTATCTCCCGAGTGGAGTGCCCCGCATTGGGTGTTGGACTTAAACAGCGACAACTTTTTCGTAGTTGTTACCGCCCATCGGTTTTTTCCCGTCGAACGCCCGAACTTGACCGCACTTACTTGAATCGGCACTTGTTTGCGCGGCTGGGCTCCGGTACCCCTCTCCGATTCAGTAATTAAATGGATTTCCCCCAAACCTAAAAAAAGATGACTGTAAAGTGCTTAAAATGGCGTTTACGGGGTTAGTATGGGGCTTTGCTGGGCTTATACCTAGCGTTTGCGGTAAAAGTCGCACAAAAGCAAATTAAGGCAATTAAGAAAGTTCGACAAATCCTTGTCAATCTGGTCGATGACTAGAAAACGCTTATGTGAGGCGGGTCAATGCCTTACAGACACGCCTGTAAGGCTCGCTGAACTCTCGTCGAATGAACTTTCCTTTAGGTCTCATATCTAAATCGAAAATACACATTTGCATTACTTGCTCTTGAATGTTGAGCAAATTTTGTAAGGCAAAACTTTCGGGCCGATTCTTTATCTGACATACTCCGTTGGTACAGTTTCCATCATCCATCAACGATTCCAACTTCGAAAATACGGTCAAGCCGAATTCTAGTCCCATTCGACATTATCAAAAACTCTTCTTTATTTTGAGTCAAAATGTCGTCGATTCGAGCCTGACATTCAGCGATTTTGGCTTCGGCATTCCAAAATTTTACTTCGACTAGTATTTTTTTGATCGAGACAAACTCAAGATCATCGGTAAAATCACAATCAACAGGCTGATACGGATTGGCAGGCAATTGAGGCTGCCTCAGTGGTCCTAAAAGAAGCCTCGTCTTTGTCGATGGAAAAACATTTGAACTCATTTACTCTCCCTATTTATTTATCTTTTTCTGAGATAAATTTAGTTAAGGATTCAATGCTATCAAAACCAGTTTTAATTCTTTTGCGGCCTGTGCCATCAATTTTAAAAAAGGCAGGGACTCCGACTAAGCCAAGTTTGGCCGCTATACCAGGCTCATCGTTAATACTAGCCTCGAAAAATTTCACAGAAAGATGGTTTTTAAAAAATTCATCTTTCTTGATTTCAGTTTCAGCCAATTCGCAATATCGACATCCTTGCTCTTTAACGAAAAGCAAAGATGTCGATCCATTTTCCGATTTTTGCATAAATTCAATCAAAGAAATTTTTTGAAACATACCAACTAAATTCCTACTTCTTTTCTTCCTTAGAAACCTGGCCAGGTAAACTTAAGTCGCCGGAAGCCACCTTAAATATGTTCTCAATACATAGAAGCGGTGCATGTACTGATTCGTTCACTCGAAGGCCAGACGTTACCCCGTCAAATTTTGCGCTTTCAACTGCCGCAATATTATCAAATGGAACTTTCACTTTTACTGTTTTGCCGGCAAATCGTGGAGGATAGCCTGGACTATCGATATAAAGCGGAACACCCGGCCACGTTTTTGGCAACTTTGGTTTTGCGCCCTCGGCAATATCTTTAACTTTCATTCCTTTTGGGCCGCAGGCTTCATCTGGAGTGAGAACTACCCAGTGTGTATGCCACTTTGCTCCATCATTCTCGAAAAGTGGAGTGTCATTGAAATCAGGGTGAATTGTAACTGCTAGCGCAAGTATTCCTGACTTGCCTTCGAATCCGACTTCAGCCGGATCAATAGAAGTTGGCCAAACATAAGAAAACACCCTTGCTCCGGCAAATTTGCCAGATTTTTTTGGCTTGTCTTGGCCGGCTTTTCCGCTGACTTCGATTTCAAAAATTGCCACATTCCCTTCGGTTGAAATTTTAGTTCGTGTGATATCAAACGATGCCTTTGTTTTTTTATCCGCTTTAGAAACGAATTCTCCCGCATGTGATTGCACGCTTATCAAGATCGCGATTCCAAAAAGTGCTGCTTTATATTCTCTCATTTTAGTTTCCTTTCGATTTAGTTTTGTAAATATTTACGTTTGATTCTAGGCCTTCAAGTGCGTGCCTTGCCACCTCAGCTCCGAGCAGAAGATCATCCATTTGGCCAAAGGAATGCAGCTTCAGCTCACTTTTTTTGTCGATGAGGATCCACGTAGGTGTTCCACGCATTTGATAGAGATTCATTGTCTGCGGAATATCTAGACCAACCGATGGCTGGTCGATTCCCACAGGAAACTTCACTCTAAATTCATGCAGAAAAGCACTCAATGATTTCTCCTGCATGGCTTCGTGATGTTCAAAAACTGTGTGCAGTCCGAGGACTGCCACATGGTCTGCACTAAATGTCTCAAATAATTTCTGCGCCTGTGGCACTCCGTGAAGAACACATCCAGGACAGAGCATTTGAAAAGCATGTATCGCTATGACTTTTCCTTTCAATTTTTCAATTGAAAGGGGTTGGTCTGTATTCAGCCATTTTGAAACAATCAGCTCTTGAGCCTTCATTGGCGAAGAGCTACTTTAGGAAAATCAACCGGCACGTCAAAAGCGACGTTGGTGTAGTTGGTAAAAATGTTTAGCGCCACGTGGGCTAAAATTTCTGCAACTTCCTCTTCTGAATAGCCTGCTTTTTTAAGAGATGAAATGTCATCTGGAGACACATTGGCTCTTTCTTTAACAAGCTTTATTGCAAATGTTAAAGCAGCCTGCGTTTTAGGATCACTTGATTTGCCAGCTTGAGCCTGACTCATCACCTCTGCTGTTAATCCAGCGCCTTTTCCAAGAGCAGTATGGGCACTTAAGCAGTATTCACAGCGATTAAGATCAGCTACTGCCACAGCGATTTGCTCGCCCAGTTTCGCTCCCAATTTTCCGCTACCTAACGCCCCAAACGCTGACCACATCATTTTAAGAGCGGGTGTTGAATTCGCAATCGCTTTGAACATGTTTGGCGTGGTCCCGAAAGCCGCGTGAATCTGAGATAGGATCTCTTTTCGCTCACCAGTGGCGTTTTGTGGGTTTTGAAGTTCAATTCTAGACATGTAAATCTCCTTTTGAGCCGCTATGGCTTTGTGTTATTAGTTTAGTATCTAAACTATAATTAAGATAACGCTGAATTATAAACTTGTCAAATCAGTTTCGATTCGATACTATTAATTATGGCTGATTCAATAAGCGCCGTGAGTCATTGGCTTGAAAGACTCTCTGCACTTCACAGAAATTTAATGCGCAGATTTGCGGCTGAAGAAGGACTGCAGCTCGTTCATGTCGAAATTTTGCAGTACCTTACTGTTTGCAATCGCTATTCTGACACGACGCAGACGATCTCTGAATATCTTGGCCAAACAAAAGGAAGCATTTCGCAAAGCCTAGGGCATCTTGAAGAGAATGGTTTTATTAAAAGAAGCCAAGATAAAGTCGATAAAAGAGTCTTTCATCTTGCGCTAACTGCGAAAGGCAATTCAGTAGCACTGCGGATGCTCAATAGTATTAATCTTGAAGGTGCAGATAAGCTTGAACCTGCGCTTAAGACGATGCTTGCATCAATCCAAAAGAAAAATGGCCTTAAAGGATTTGGCACATGCCAGTCGTGCAAGTTCAATCAAAGTCCGGGGAAAAATTCTTTCGTCTGTGGACTGACCAATGAAAAGCTAAGTGTCGATGATGTGAAGAAGGTATGCAAAGAACACGAACCATTGGTTAGCGGAGAATAAGCAGGAGAGGGGCGCGTTCTAAAATGACAGTTGCAAAAATACCAAGTGATTCGGAGTCAGTCACAATCAACGGAATAGTGTTCTCGCACCTAAATATTTTCTGCGTTGTGGGTGATTTCTATACGCGAATTCAGCAAGATCCTGATTTGCAAGGTCCTTTCAAATCGGTCGTCGACTGGCCAGAGCACATAAAAAATATTACTCATTTTTGGTGGATTAAGTTTGGCGGTAGAAGTTATCTATTTAATAACTATAACCCCGTTGCAAAACATTTTTTTGCGGGATTCAATCGAGAACTGCTTAAGCGATGGCTTGTTATATTTCATGAAACTTTAAGGACCCATTTGACCTCGGAGCAAGTGGCAATCTGGACTGCGATTTCAAATAGCATCGGCGAAAGCCTGGCCATAAAAAACGAACAATATAAAATCAAACACGAGTCACAACTTGGCAGTGGTTAGAAACCGACTGGCAAGGTTATGTCTTTTTGCTTTTGGTGCTTTATTTGTTGCATTGGGAATTGTTGGAGCCTTTTTGCCAATTCTACCGACAACGCCTTTTATTCTGTTGGCCGCATGGTGTTTCCTAAAGAGTTCCGAAAAAGCTCACAACTGGATTTATAACAATTCTATTTTTGGCGAGCCACTTAAAAACTGGGAGAAAAATCATGCGATCTCAAGATCGGCAAAAACAGTTTCCCTAACCATGATTTCGGCTTCGGGTTTTTATATTTATCTGACAATTGATGACTTCTGGCAAAAGTACATTCTCCTCGCCGTCCTTGCCGGTGTTTCAATTTTTATCATAAGTACCCGTGATCGATGAACGCAATACTCTGCTAAAGAAGTTTATTTATTCAATTCCCAATTTCAGCGTGGCTTCTCTGGTTGCGCCTTCAGGACACTTTCATGGAAAGTGTTAAATTCACACTCGAACCCGATACTCGATGGTGTAAATATGCGATATGAGCTGAAAAAGCCATTCGCAGTACTCGTAAAAATCTCAGAAAATCCTGAAAAAGAAAATTGGTGCAGCCAACTTGAGAAGTTTCGAACTGCTTGTCTTGAAAGCTGTGCATCACTATAATTTTAATATGTATAAGCCAGTCCAAGACGGTATTGAAAAAGTAGTTAAATCAGTAGTCTATACAGAGGACCATCCACCAGCTTATTTGCGTGAACTGGTTCACTGCTTTTGGGAACTCAAGACTGAGGCAATACTGCCCGAAGATTTTCATTATCACGTAATACCCGATGCTTGCGTAAATATTTTACTCAACCAAATGGATACAAAAGTAACCGCAATTACAGCCTTGAACGTGGATTCAAAGAAGCTAAATCTGGGAAAATTATTTCACTATGTTGGGATTCAATTATTGCCTGGCGTTTGGCAAGGGAGCCCTGGTGAAATCATTAAAGGCTTTGTCGACAAAAAGTATAAAGGTAAATTACCACTTATAAAATTTAATCAAGAGCTCACTCATTTGGATTTTTCAGCCAAACAAAATGTATTGACAAAACTTGTAGATAAATTAATCAAAGAAAAGATAGTAGCACCAAATGTCGTCACATCCGAGATACTAAAGAATATAAACGAAATTCAAACGGTCAGCGACATGGCAACTTTTGCAAAAATATCCACTCGCCAATTGCAACGGACCCTAAAAAAAACAACTGGGTTTTCTCCTCATGATTTTCTCAAGATTCTTAGATTGCAGCAATCCTTTAAAGAGGATTATTTGTCGCATTACTCAGACCAATCTCACTTTATCCATTCATTTCGAAGAGTTACTGGATACACGCCTGGAAAGTACATAAAAAAGTATAATGTCTGATTTATACAATACTCCGAAAACTCAACACACTATACTGGTTAAGAGTTAGAGAAAAAAAAGGAGAACTTTATGGTAAAAAATAACGTTGTTGGATGGTTTGATATTTACGTAAGTGACATGAAACGAGCTGTCTCATTTTATGAGTCGGTTCTAAAGCTAAATCTTGAAAAAATAAGTGATCCGACAGGTGAAACGGAGATGATGAGCTTTAAAGGAAATATGACATCTTATGGAGCGTCAGGAGCTCTAGTAAAATCAGCACATTCCCGACCTGGCATGGGTGGTACAATGATTTACTTCAGCGTAGAAGACTGTTCAGTGGAAGAATCACGAGTTGCATCGGCTGGTGGTAAAGTTATTCGTCCGAAGTTCTCTATTGGAGTATTTGGTTGGGTCACCTTATGCCAAGATACGGAAGGCAATATGTTTGGCTTAAACTCAATGAAATAAAACTGATGTTATGCAAGCCGTGAAACCAGCTTCTAAAAAATACAATTTAGATAGTTTCGATTCGGGTCATTTTTTTGAAGACTTATCTGAGCAAGAGAGTTTTTATTACAAAAAATTTTTCCGTGGGCTATCGATCTATGTTTTTGGGAAAGCAGTGGCTTGCCTTTCAGATCGTCCAGAGGATAGGACTTTTCGAGGGGAAAAATATAAATTTGATATTTGGAATGGCTGTCTTATTCCAACAAACCGTGAGCATCATCTTGAGTTATTAAAGCAAATCAAAGGTACTCTGGTTCACCCTGTTATTACAAAATGGCTTTATCTGCCTCAAAGCTCTGAACACTTCGAAAGCTCGATGATTCAACTTGTAGAAATGATTAAAAGACGAAACATACTGATTGGAATTGAGCCTGAATTAAGGTCGAAGAAGCCCAAAAAAATCAAACTGAGTTCAAATAAAAAGTAAAGTTAGCTCATTTGAGTAGAAGATTAAGCCTTACAGGCAGCCTGCAAGGCAAAAAGATAAGTCAGTTCGAGACCTCTGCTTG
>JBKCTJ010000080.1:0-5986 GCA_046318875.1 Pseudobdellovibrionaceae bacterium
GATCCAAGACAAATTTGGCTTGTTCGGCGAGCAGAGAAGTTGATAAGGATTCAAGGAGTTCTTTTATTCGGCGCTGCTTTTCTCCCGAAATGTATTTGGAAATTCCATATGTTTGCTCGATAAGGTGAAATGGTCTGACAAGACCCGGCATCGCACCACCTTGAACATCTCCACCTGATCCATTTGACAGGATTCCAAATAACTTTGTGACTTTCAGCGTTCAACAGAGGACTGCCCGAAGCACCACCGTTGATATATGCAGAAGTGGGTTCTACTCCAAAGACTGGTTTAAGAATTCATCACTGCGCCGCAACTGGCACTGATAGGTTGCCATATATCCTTTGTTTAGCAAAAGATCGAAACACATTCCCGGCTGATTAGGCTGGGAAACACTATCCCCCTCTAAAAAAAGACCATTCAATGAATATCCTTTTTTATTCTCATTTTCTTTTGCCATGAGAATAAACACTCTTCCGTCTTTCATCCTCATTGGCTGAGGCTGTGTGAAAGAACCATCAACTGGCCAAATTTAATTGTCGCCAAAACCAAAATCTGATGAAATTTGATTGTCGGTTAACACCTTTCCACTAACAAAAAAGTTCAATTTTTTAACTTTTAAAAAGATCCACTCACATTCAATATTGGCGAATCACTGAACATTTAGTATCCAATTTTGAATCAGACATTGGCAAAACTACAAGTCACTTTTCAACTAAACACTTAATGTTTTTGGAGTGCAAATTCAGTCAGGTAAGAGTCAGGTTACGGTCAGGTATCAGGAAGTTGTGCTATTCAAGCATAAACTTCACAGTTAACAGAAATACTGACACTTTTCCAATTTTAACAGATCTTGAATTCTTTGACCAATCCCAATACTTAGTGATTTCGGAGTAAATAAACTGAAAAACAAAATTTCATAGCTCCATTGCATCTTCACTATCAATCTTAATTCTCACAGACGGTAAGCCGGATTATTAAAAATTCTCCGCTAAACAAATAATTTTCCTATAAAGGCGATGCCGCTGCTTTATCCCGACCAACTTTTTGCGAAGAATAATTTCTATCTCTTGAATCAGTTTTTTCTGATTTCAAACTAGGTTCATATACATAGACTTCAAGATCCGGGAGTCCGCCCAAATGTTTTTCCACCAAAGGCTTCACTACTTGCCAGTCCAAACCGCCAAGGCCGCAACCTAAGGGTAGCAGTGCTATACTTTGCAATCCCATTTCCTGATAATGAATTGCCAAATATTTGAGACCGTCCTCAATATCGGTGATCAGTGAGTTTTCTTTCCAATGTCGCTTGGTGGGAAAATTTAATATTTGAACAGAATTGTCTTCCCAAAGGTAAGGAACACCAGGAATGACTTCATTTTTTTTGCAACGAATTTTATAGTCATCAAACATTTTAGGGAACCTATTTTTAAACTCCAAAGCAAGACCAGCACCCATTACCCCAGCACAATTCACAGTATTGGTAATAACTTGAGCTGCTGTTTCAAAAATATTTCCACGCAGATAAGTGACCACTTTAGTACCTCATTTTAGGGCTTATAATACCAGCCATCATTGACCCAAACTTGCTTAGTTATACCCGACTTCCTTAAAATATCCAAGATTCGATTTTTGGCAGCATCAGAATAACAAATAATATCGAAGACTTGAGAAAAAAGAACACGATTCGGAACCAAAATTTCCGCTTGTTTTTGCCGTTTTTTCTCGTTGTCACCCACCCGTTTGACGTCATTGATTGCTTTTGGTTTTAAGACAGAAAGACTATCCAATTCAGTGAACGAAAAAAATTGTGTTTTATTTGATCGAGCATTACCGTCTGTAAAGTAAGTTCCTTGCGTCTCAAGGATGTCGAGTGAAAACCTCAAAAAAATGATATCTTCGTTTTTATCTTGATGTTGCATGACCATCGGAGTTTTCCAGCCAAAATAAATTGGAACGAAATCATGCAAATTTAGCTGTGTATGAGGATAAGTTTTTGTTCACGTCCTAACTGAACACTGGCATCAGAGAGGTCAAAATAATTTTGATTGAGCATTTGATTGTGGGAAAGAAGATCATTTTTTACAATCTCTTGTAGATTTGAAATATGGGTCATATGAGAAGCTGGACCCAGCTGAAACTTTTCTTTGATTTGCAGATAGAGCGGCTTTTTCATTTCAACTTTTACCGCGTATTTTATCTATCCAATTTTCAATGACATCAAGTCTTCCAGTGTTGATTTGATACAACTGTTCGCGTCCCTTTTTGTTTGCAGTCACAAGCCCAGCATTTTCCAAATTTTGCAAATGACCGGTAATTGTTGGCCAGGCGCAGGAAAATTGCTTGGCAATTTCACCACCTATCATAGAACCGTTTCGTTGACTCAGGCTGAATAGGATTTGTCTTCTTGTTGGATGGGACAGTGCAAAGAAGACCGCTTCAAATTCATCTAATTCTTTTTTAGAAATGGCATTTTTTTTCATAAATCAATTTATAAATAACATGAACAACAATTAGGACACAAGCTAATTATTGTTGCGCAACTGAAAGGCTTATCATAGAGTGAAACAAATTGAGCTGGTTGACGGCTCGAAGTTCTTTGAAAACAAAATAGCGACGGAATTTATCACGACGAAAGTTGCATCTCAGATTTTAGAGATATCTGAAAACGCGCTGAGGATTAAAGTTTTCCGTGGCAAAGCGCCACACTACAAGTTTAATCGCAGTCTTCGTTTCAGGGTGTCTGAGATATCAAAATTGTTCCACAGAAAGGAAGAGCTGTGGCAATTTCAAAGAAAATAAAAAATGGCAACTTATCGTATGAAGTCTTTGTCAAAGACAGAGATAGCTCGGGCAAACAAGTTGGACTCAGAAGAATGGGAATTTCTTCGGAACAAGATTGAATTACATTTTTCATGAGTCTCCAACGAGTGATTGATGCTATTCCATTTTATCAAGAATGACTCTTTGAGGACAACCATTGGGGAAAATTACTGGTCCAACAATCCTATATTCAAAATCAAATTTACAATCATATATGCTTTAAATGCTACCCAGTCCCAAGCTGAAAGAATTCCAGAAACCAAGACCATCGTTCAAAAGGAGTTGTTATTTATTTTAGATTACAGAGTCTGATGTCACCGCAGATTGTAAGGACAGTTGGAAAACTGGTTATCAATCATTTGAATTTTTTGGCCGGAACAGCACACCAAGGTAGTGGGGCTGAAAAAAGAATAACGCCAAGAAAACTTATTCCAGTTTACCTTGATGAGTTTGCAACATTCGCATGTCTCGAATTTGCCAATCTTGTTTCCAAAGCACGATCAGCACGATTTGCACTTCATTTTTCCCACCTGTGTGAAGTTGTTTGAATCAGCAACACGCCAGTGTTATATTTTGATAAGTCAGACTGTGAAGAAAAGTAAATCTTTATCTTTAAAGGGCAAATCTTCAGCACTTGCACGAAGAAAATCAATATCGGAATACAGCTTAAACTCGAAAAAATTTGTTCAGAAATTCATGCATTTTAGAAAAGCCAACGACTTCGATGTTTTTTTCAAGATCATAATTGAGGCTGGAATCATTAATCACGACGGCAAGCTTGGCTTCTTTGTATTCACTCATAAACGTCCTCAAGTGACGCGCGTCTGATCGATGGATTTTTTTTGATAACTTCACTTCAACAGGAAGAAGTTGACCATTGAGCTCAACCAGCCAATCAACTTCAGGTCCATCAAGGTCTCGCCAAAAATACAATTGTGCAGGCAAAGAATGACTTCTTATCCACTTCAGAATTTCCATTCCCACCAGTTGTTCAAAAAGCTTTCCTTTACGATCTGGCAAAAATGTTGACCCTTCTTTTGATGCTATTCTGCGAACTCCCAGATCATAAAAAAGATAGCGACTGGACTTTGTTAACTTTTTTCGCGTTGAATTCTTAAGATAGGGGTCCACCCGCTCTGCAAACAATGTATCCTCTAATATCTGAAAGTAAGACTGAATCGTCATCACAGTCGGACCAAGCTCCTTTGAAATTTCACTGAAGTTACAAACTTCTCCTGCTTGAATGGCTGCCAGCTCGATAAATCTAGAAAAGTTGGCCACGTTCCTAATCCTTGTCTCTTTCCGAATCTCTTCTTCGATGTAATTTTCAACATAAGATCTTAAAAGCAAACTCTTTTGCTTGAGTTTTTCTGTTGTTGCAATTTCAGGTAACTGGCCAAAAATCAGAATATCCTCGACATCTTGCGGATATTCATCAATGGAAAAAGGATCCAGACGCAAATTTACAACTCGCCCTGGGATGAGGTTCACATTTGCGTGGGCCCGAAGCTTTCGAGCGCTCGAGCCGGTAAGTAAAAATTGAGCTAGTTTTTTATCAACTAAGACCTGAATTTCACCAAAAAGTTCTGGAACGAGTTGAACCTCATCGATGTAAATAAGAGGTGTTTTTACCTGAGGATTCGATTTTTTGAAAGTCTGAATTTTCCTAGTCAGAAGATCAGGGTCTTTTTCATATTCTATACGGTCCTTAGATCTGGCTAAGTTGATTTCGACATGGAATCGAAACGATTCTGCCAACGTGGTTTTTCCAACCTGCCTTGGCCCTAGAACTAAAACACTTTTTTTAAGTTCCAGTTGTTCTTGAATTTCAAAAAAGATCTGACGTTGAACCATACCTATATATATTCGCCGAATATTTATAGGTATGTCAACCGGGATCGGCTGATAAGAGGAATGAACTTCAAATCGCCATCTCCGAAATGAGAATCTGGAGTCATCGGTGGCCTTTGATTTTCAGAAAAATAGATGGACTGGCAGGTCGTCATCTTAGCCGGAATTGATTTTGGATCCCTCTCCATCAAAAGATATTCTAGTCCAGATGAGTCCTCACCTCTTATCGCGGCCAAGCGGTTGAAATAGGAACGTTTGTTGGTAAAAATACATTTCCTCCGCAGGAACCGGAACCAACACCATCTGGATGATTGAGCACTCGGTCCCGAGTATCGAGCAATAAAACCTGTTTACTTTTTGCATTCGTCCTAAGAACTTTGACCGGTAATCCAGCAGGGGCCTTGATGTCATAACCTTCCTCAGGATTTTCCTTACCGCAAACTGTCTTCAAATCGGGATCTTTAAAAGTATTCGTCGATGCGGTAATGACCGGAACGCTCACTCGCCGATTCAAGACCTCCAGGAAAGCTTCTAAGTTTTGCTGAAAATAGATTTTTTCATTGGTTCCTAGATTTCTGTTTTGTTCAAGAGCAGATTTCAAGTCAGCTTCTTTGTTTTGATAGTCCCGGGCCACAGATGCAAAAATCGAAGCTGTGAAAAATGAACGCCATTTCTGAATGTGCGAAAATGGAAATTCACAGCGGATTGTTGGGCAACCAGAAATGGCCTTTGTAATTTCATCAGAAAATTCCGGTCTTTGCACCACGATGCCAGAGACGTCAAAGTCCGTAGGCACGATACTGATCGCGCTATCGTAATCCACGGCAACCATATTCCACATCCCACTTGGCGGGCTGATTGGATTGTAATGACGTTCGCCTTCGAGATCAGTTAATTGAAGGCTGTAATCAATATTTCCAATCAGAGCATTAAAGAGAAGGGCTTTGAGTGTCTGTTCATTTCTTGATGTTTCCGTAAGGCGGTCAAGAAATACCACTTGGTCTTCGAGATCTTCTTCTTCCAAGGCTTTTCCACCTAGTCTGCGCCCAAGATCCTTCTTTGACTCTAAGAAAAGCACAAAACTTTCTGTGAGGCGTTGAGAAGAGCTATCCTTATATGTAATAGACGCAGTTTTTGAAAGGTAAGTCGAAAAACCCATGACCCGCATCCAGTCGTAAACTGCACCCTCACGGATCGGCCCGGCAGGTCCAGTGATGCGACCCATTTCGGTGTAGCCAGGTTGATCCGAGCAATGGGTATTTAACCTTAATTTACTGATGCCTGCCAAAGGTCCGTCGGCTTTCTTTCCTATTTTCAA
>JBKCTJ010000081.1:0-23941 GCA_046318875.1 Pseudobdellovibrionaceae bacterium
AGACTCTGATTTTTCAGCCAAGCATTTGATCCATATGTACCTTGCACGAATCTACATTGATCAAGCTTTGGAATTCGGAAATGAAAAATTCAAATTGAAATACACTGCGTATATGAATCAGGCCAAGGAATCTTTGCAAGCAGCCTTGAAGGCAAAACCTTCATACATCGAAGCAGCGTCGACTTTGGCGCAAGTTTATATTCAGATGGAACAGAAAAAAAATGCCATTTCATCCATCAAAGATTTTCATTCAAAAAATGGGATGCAACAAAAAACTTCTGAGCTTTTGATTCAGTTGTATTTGGAAGACGACAAATTTGATGAAGCCTATGAACAGCTGAGCAATTTTGAAGAAATTTCAAGCGACCCGCTGACAACAAAAATGCGAATCGCATTAATCTTAATCCAGAAAAAAATGTATGATCCTGCTGCTAAAAAATTGGAAGACATTTTAACGGTGGCGCCTGAATCTGACAAAGCCCGATTTTATTTAGGTGCAGTATACGAAGAGATGCAAAAGGATCAACTTGCGATTTTGCATTTTAGAAAAGTTCCTACGGAAAGTTCTTTTTATCAAGAATCTGTCAGCCACGCAGCTTATCTGATGAAAAATCGAGGTCAGTTGAATGATGCCATTCAGCTTGTTGCCGAAGCTATTCAGAGAAACAAGGCCAACGTATCAATCTATTCGCTTTACGTGGCCTTATTGGATGAGAAGGGTGAATACAAACAAGCTCAAGCATTTTTGGTTGAGACTATGAATAAATATCCTGAAAATGCACAATTGCGTTTTTACTATGGGAGTCTATTTGACCGTATTGGAAACAAACAAGAAGTGATTTCGCAAATGAAATTAGTTTTAGAAATTGATGCAAACCACGTACAAGCCTTAAATTATCTAGCTTATACAATGGCTGAATTAAATCTAGATATGGAAGAAGCAGAAGGCCATGCATTGCGCGCTGTAAAGCTTGAGCCTAGCGATCCATACATTCTTGATACTTTGGGTTGGATTTACTATAAAAGAAATCGAAACAAAGAAGCGATTCAGATTTTAGAAGCAGCCTTTCGTAAAAAATCCACAGTCAGTATCATTGCTGAGCACTTGGGAGATGCTTATTTGAAAGAGTCCATGCCCGAAAAAGCTCGTGCAATGTACCAACGTGCCATCGATTTAGAGTCCGACGTAAACAAAGTGAGCGAAATTCAAGTCAAGCTCAGCGCTCTTGAAGGACAAAAATCTGGACGACAGCCTGCAAGTGCACGCACAGGGCAGGTTTTGCCAAAAAATGGAGACTAAGTTTTGACAATTTTGATTCCTCTGCTGTGTAATGAATGACTACGGAGAGGAGCCTCTATGTTTCGTCAGCTCTTGCTATTCATTTTTTTATCGACACTCATCGCATGTCAGGGGCCAAAGAAAACATCTTCGGATTCGACGGATCTGAATCCTCAAAATAATCGTGTTATTTATCTTGAAGGTAAAATTACAGTCGAAGATTTCGCGAAGAAAAAAAATCACACGATTAAAATAGAAGGCTTTTTGATTAAAGACAAGAGTCTTCGCATTGAAGCAAATGGTCCGTTGGGAATTCGAGTAGCCAGTGTTTTGGTTTCTGAAAATCAAATTCAAGCTCAGCTCTATATGGAGCGAAAATTTTTGTCGGGAGTTTTTCCTAACGTTTGGAAAGTGAATAACCAAACTTTGAAAGCTATTTCGATTCCAGTCTCGCCAAAATTTTTGCAAAGTGCATTTTTGTATGAAAAAAATCTGGGACCAGATTGGAAATGCGAAAGCGATGCGGGATCTGAGGAGTGCTTAAACCTCTCCGCAAAGGCGCTGACTCAAAATAGTGGTCAACGTTTACCGATGCAGCCAGAAAAAATGACCTGGGTAAAATCAGAAAGTGGCTTTACCAGATTTTTCGCCGAATCCCCAACCCATCGTTTAACTTGGGAGCCCTCTGCAGCAATCACAACCATTAATTACAATCCTAAGCTGTTTGTATTGGAAGCCAATGAACAGTTTCGTAAAGTCGACATTACACCAAGATAGGTTCAAGGGCCTGCTGAACCTATTGCCAATGTGGCTGTCAATATGACATCTTGTGAAGCATTTTCACAGATTCTCCCAGTCAATGGCGCCAGATTTGTTGAAATCTCTGCCATATCAAAATGGATTCTGGAAACATAAAGCCAGAATTTTTAAATGTCTCGACATTGGTCCAGCTTGCTCTGTCATTCGATTTTAGCAAAATCTGTTTAGAAATAAATTATCTCGACCTGTTAAATCTTAATTCCTGTGACTAACCAAAATTCATTCATGCATACTCTTAATAGAGGGAACCATCCCAAAGACTTGCGAGGAGTATTTTCATGGCCGAAAATCACAACGTCAATATCACGAATGTCATTGAAAACTGGAAGGCGAAAAATCAAACAGCCCACCTCCACTGGTCAGGGTCTTTTAATGATTACATTGCTTTGGTAAAGAAAAATCCTAAGTTGACTCGAAATGCATTCCAGCGAATGTACGATATGATTGTCGAAGCGGGGACAGAGGACTATGAAGATTTCAAAAAGAAAGTCATCCGCTATAAATTTTTTGATGATGCCCATAATAACGGGAAAGATGCTGTCTTTGGATTAGATATTTCGTTGATGAAATTAGTGAATGTTTTAAAGTCTGCAGCTTTGGGCTACGGAACGGAAAAGCGTGTTATCTTACTTCACGGACCTGTCGGAAGTGCAAAATCGACAATCTGTCGTATGTTGAAAAAGGGATTAGAAGCATATTCTAGATCTGAAACTGGTGCGCTTTATACTTTTGAATGGACGGATGAAAAGGGTGAGCTTGACGGACTTTTTGGAAAAGGTGCTAAAGCCTTTCAATCTCCGATGCATGAAGAGCCATTGCTACTTTTCCCTGAAGAAATGCGCCAACAAATTTGTGAGGAAATCAATCGCGGACAAGAAGGTGAATACCGAATTAAAATTGAAGGCGAACTTTGCCCACCATCACGTTATGTTTTCAGATCCCTGCTCGAAAGATACAACGGCGATTTGATGAAAGTTTTTTCTCACGTACGCGTGAAGAGAATGTTTTTATCCGAAGCTGATCGCATGGGGATTGGAACATTCCAACCCAAAGATGAAAAAAATCAAGACTCAACAGAGTTAACTGGCGACATCAATTATCGAAAAATTGCTGAATTTGGCTCTGATTCAGATCCTCGCGCATTTAATTTTGATGGTGAATTCAATGTTGCAAATCGGGGAATGATTGAGTTTGTAGAAGTTTTAAAATTAGATGTGGCCTTTTTGTACGATCTTTTGGGGGCTTCGCAGGAACATCGAATTAAGCCAAAAAAGTTCGCTCAGACTCATATTGATGAAGTGATCATTGGACATACCAATGAGCCTGAATATCGAAGACTTCAAGACAATGAATTTATGGAAGCTTTACGCGATCGAACTGTTAAAATTGATATCCCCTACATTACAAAATGGAGAGATGAAATTAATATCTATAAAAAAGATTTTAATTCTCAGAAACTGCGTGGGATTTCAGTTGCCCCTCATACAATTGAGATGGCTGCGATGTGGGCCATTTTAACAAGATTGGAAAAGCCAAAGAAAGCCAATTTAACAAGACTTCAAAAGTTGAAACTTTATAACGGAAAGACTTTGGCGAATTATACAGAAGATAACGTCAAAGAATTACGTAAAGAAGTTCAGCGTGAAGGTCTTGAAGGAATTTCTCCGCGTTACATCCAAGACAAACTGTCGAATGCCATTGTTCTTGCTCAACAAAACACACGGGGTTCGGTCAATCCATTCATGGTTTTTAAGGAACTTGAATCAGGATTGAGGCATCATTCATTGATTGCCAATGATGAATTGAAAAGCGATTACCGCGAGCTTTTGAGTGTCGTTTTGCAAGAGTACGAAGAAATCATTAAAGGCGAAGTGCAAAGAGCAATTTCTGCAGATGAAAGCGCCCTTCAGCGACTATGTGCAAATTACATTGATAATATCAAAGCTTACGATGCAAAAGAAAAAGTAAAAAATCCGTTTTCAGGTTTGGATGAAGCACCGGATGAACGTTTGATGAGGTCCATTGAAGATAAAATCGATATTCCGGAATCTCGTAAAGATGATTTTCGTAAAGAAATTATCGGATACATCGGTAAGCTTGCCATTGAAGGAAAGAAATTTAATTATAAGATGAACGAGAGACTTCACAGAGCATTGGAATTGAAGCTGTTCGAAGACCAAAAAGACAGTATAAAATTATCAACTCTCGCATCTCCTGCTTCTGTTGTGGATAAAGACACGCAAGAGAAAATCGAGATCGTGAAGACTCGTCTCATCAAAGAGTTTGGTTACGACGAAATTTCTGCAACGGATGTTCTTCATTACGTTGCAAGTATTTTTGCCCGCGGAGATGTGAAAAACAAATAGTTTGCACTCCGAGACGAAAGGAATCGTTGGCAGGACATGGCAATAAAAAGTGATCACAATCGTTTTCGCGACATTGTGAAAGGTAAAATCAAAGAAGAATTTAAAAAATACGTTTCCCAGGGCGAGATGATTGGGAAGCGTGAAAATGATTTTGTCAAAATTCCATTGCCTTCGATTGATATTCCCAATTTTCGATATGGACCAAAACAACAAGGCGGTATTGGTCAAGGTGAAGGCGAGCAAGGCGAAGGCATGGGTGATCCGAAAGCGGGGAAAGGCCAAGCCGGTGATCTTGAAGGCGAACATCTAACTGAAGTTGAATTAAGTTTTGATGAACTTGCGGAAATCCTGGGTGAAAAACTGCAGCTCCCGAGAATTCAGCCCAAGGGCAATAAGCGTGTCGATACGACAAAAAATAAATATTCTGTTATTGCTCCCATCGGCCCCGAAGGTTTAAGACATTTTAAATCCTCTTATAAAAGAGCGCTTCAAAGATATATTTCTTCAGGTGCTTATAATCCCGATGAACCATCAGTCATTCCAATAAAGCGGGATATGCGCTACAAAAGTTTTAAACCGGTGGTCAAGCCGCAGACAAAAGCTGTGGTTATTTATATGATGGACGTTTCGGGATCCATGGGTGATGAGCAAAAAGAAATCGTTAGGCTGGAAAGCTTTTGGATCAATGCTTGGCTTAAAAAACATTATAAGGGTTTGGAAACACGTTTCATCATTCATGATGCCGCTGCAAAAGAAGTGGATGAAGATACTTTTTTTAGAACCAGTGAATCTGGTGGAACACTGATCAGTTCTGCTTATAAACTTTGTCAGCAAATTATTGAGACAGATTATCCGATCAACGAATGGAATATCTATCCATTTCACTTTTCAGATGGCGACAACTGGAGTGGTGAAGACACTCGACTGTGTATGCGAATTTTGAAGGAATTTTATTTGCCGAACGTTAACGTATTTTGCTACGGACAAGTTGAAAGTAAATATGGCAGTGGCCAGTTTTTAAAAGACTTACAAAAAGAATTTCCAGGTGATGATCGAATTATCGTCAGTGCAATCGAGGGAAAAGATAAAATTTTAGATTCGATCAAAGATTTTTTAGGACCCGGAAAATAACAAGGAATCAATTTTGGCAAATTTAACTCCCGATTTAGAGTTTGAGCGAAAAAAAATTTGTAAATTTGCAGCAGATGCTGGACTAGATTTTTTTGAAACTATTTTTGAATTGATAACCTACGATCAAATTAGTCAGTTTGCCGCTTACGGAGGCTTTCCAGTCAGATATCCACACTGGAAATTTGGGATGGAATATGAACACCTCTCAAAATCCTATGAATACGGATTGTCTAAAATTTACGAAATGGTAATCAACACGGATCCTTGTTATGCCTATTTAATGGAAGGTAATTCCATGATGGATCAAAAATTAGTAATGGCCCATGTTTATGGTCACTGCGATTTTTTTAAAAATAACTATTGGTTTTCGAAAACCAATCGCAAAATGATGGATCAGATGGCCAATCATGCCACTCGTATTTCCAGATACATGGATCAATATGGACAAGATCAAGTGGAAACGTTTATCGATCTTTGTTTAAGCATGGAAAACTTGATTGATCGTCATTCCCAGTACCATGAATCAAAAGAATTCAAAACTCCGGAAGAGCGAGCTTTTGAACTCAGTCAAGTAAAGCAAAATCCCGAGCCGCATTTGATGAAAGTCAATCGTTCTTATATGAAAGATTTTATTAATCCGCCAAGCTTTGTTGCTGAACAAAGAAAAAAAATGGAAGAGCTGGCGAATAAAAAATATAAATTCCCAGAAGAGCCGCAGAAGGATATTTTACAGTTTTTAATCAATCACGCTCCGATGCAAGAATGGCAACAGGATGTGATGAGCATCATTCGCGATGAAGCCATGTACTTTGCTCCGCAGGGGATGACGAAGACAATGAACGAAGGGTGGGCTTCTTATTGGCATTCTCATTTGATGACACAAAAGATAATGAATGATTCAGAAATTATTGATTTTGCGGATCATCATTCTGGAACCATGGCGATGGCTCCCCAAGGATACAACCCCTACAAAGTGGGTATCGAATTATTCAGAAATATTGAAGAGCGTTGGGATAAAGGACAATTTGGCCGCGAGTGGGCAGACTGTGATGACATCCAAGAAAAACGTCAGTGGAACAAAAAAACCAATTTAGGTCGCGAAAAAATTTTTGAAGTCAGACAGATTTATAATGATGTCACATTCATTGATGAATTTTTGACCGAAGATTTTTGCGTCAAGCATAAGCTGTTTGTTTATAAATACAACAAACGCACGGGGCAATTCGAAGTTGATACTCGAGATTTTAAAGCCATCAAAGCTCAGTTGCTTTTCCACATGACTAACTTTGGGCAGCCGATGATTCGCATTGAAGATGCTAATTTTGAAAATCGAGGTGAATTATTGATGCAGCATTTACATGAAGGAATCGATATGCAGCCCGATTACATGACTGCCACTTTAAAAAATGTTCAAAAAGTATGGCAGCGTCCCGTCAATCTGGTGACAATGATGGACAATGAGGGTCAGTTGCACAGATACGATGGTGCTGAATACTCTGTTCACAAATTAGACGGACAGCCAAAAAATGTTGGACCATCTGAATCATGAGCCTTGCCAAGATAAGTGAAAAAAAGTTTATAGTGATCTTTCGCATTGAAAAAGGCGGCCGTGGCGGAAAAACTGTGACTGTCATGACTGGATTTCCTCGAGATGAAGATTTTATTGCAAACTTGACAAAAGATTTAAAAAAAAAGTGCGGTGTCGGCGGAACATTTACTATTTCCTCGGAAGAGGTCATGATTGAAATTCAGGGAGATCAAAGGGAGCGACTGAAAAAGTTGTTCACGGAGGTCGGCGTTAAGTATAAAGGGATGTAACAGAATTAGAAATAGTGAAGAAAATATTTAGAGCAGATAACTGCAAACCCAAATCTTATCAGGTGAAAGAATTGATCTTAAGAATCAGACTCGATTGAATGATCGTGATGGGTCAATCACGATCATCGTGAACAAACTAGCTCGTTTTAGGTTTGCTTTGTGCAATCTGCTGACTGATTTTTTTTGCTTGTTCAAATTCTTTGGTATTCACAATGGCATTTGGTCTTTGCGGCTGTTGTTGTGCCATTTGGTTCATTTGATTTACCCGCTCTTGGGATGGTGGGTGAGTGCTCATTGCGTCGGCGAGGGATGCAACCATGGCATTTTGATTTTGCTTAGATTGTTTTTCCATCTGCAAAAGCTTTGCATAAAATTTACCGACACTGTCGCGGTCATATCCAGCACGGACCGAAGTTTTAAAACCAATTCGATCAGCTTCCATTTCATCTTCGCGAGAATTCGCCATAAATTTAAATTTTTGAATCAACAAGCCGCCGCCTACGCCGGCAGCCGCTCCGTAAACTGTCGCTTTGGTCATGCATTCATTATCCCCTTTGGCACATAACAATTTTCCTGCGCCGTAACCCAAGACTCCGCCTAAAATTCCGCCCCCTGCGCCGAGCAGCCAAGTTTTTCCTTCGGCCTTTTTTTGAGCTTCTATTCGTTCTGCAGTATGTCTTGCCGTGACGTGTCCGATTTCATGACCGATGACACCAGCAAGCTCAGCTTCAGATTCTGCCATGGCAATCAATGGTGTCGTTACAAAGACCGTTCCTGCAGGTAAGGCAAAGGCATTGACATAATTCACATCAACAACGGCGAAGCTATAATTGTAGGGATTTCCTTCCAGTCCATTCGCTGCGGTGATCTTGCGACCAAGACCAACGACATAGTTCTGTAAATAGGGATTATTTAACGGAGGATACTGTTTTCTCATTTCCGGTAAAACTTCTTGAGTCATTTTCTTTTCATCATTCACAGTCATTGCAGTTTCTTGACCTGTGTTATCACCTTCGCGAGTTCGAGTTTTTTCTGTCGTTGCACAAGAAGCTAATAGCAAAGATGAATAAGCTAAAAACTGTCTTCGACCAAAAGATGTGGCTGTCCATTCTTGTAAAACTTGTTTTAATTTGATTTGTGCATCTAATTCACTTTTTGTTGTTTTCACAAAGGCCTCGCTTGTAAAAATGGATATGAGTTGAACAAAGATTAATTGAAATAGGAATCGCTTTCAACTGTGTTTCAAGTTGATGCCGGACATCTGACAAGTCCAGATACTTCGATTTCGATGCACTTATTTTTTCTTAGCTTTTCGCAGATCTTTAAAAAAATTAGTTAGCATTTGTGAACACTCGTTTTGTAAAACACCTTCGACGACATTCACTTGATGATTCATTCTTGAATCTTCACAGAGCTGATACAAACTACGAACAGCTCCGGCTTTTTTGTCATAGGCGCCAAAAATGACATTTTGAATTCGAGATTGAACGATTGCTCCCGCACACATCAGACAAGGCTCAAGAGTCACGTACAGAGTGCAATCTTCCAGACGCCAGTTTTTTCGAATTCTGTGAGCTTTGTGAATGGCTAGAATTTCTGCATGGCCCAAAGAAGATTGCAAAGTTTCTCTTAAATTGTAGCCGGTAGAAATGAGGCCCTCAGGGCCCACCACACAAGCTCCCACGGGAACTTCGTTTTTTTTCTCGGCTTTCTGGGCAAGTTCCAAGCAGAACTGCATCCATTCTTCATGGGATTTTATCATTTCTTCAGTGGTATCAGTGGAAAGTCCTCAAAAGAATCGAAGTTCCCTTTAAGCTCGAATATTGTGCGCCGCGTATAAATAGTCTGAGGCTTTAGAATCTGAGTTTCGGATTGTCTTCAAATGATCATTCCTGATAGACCCATAGTTTCGAAAGGTGGTGATATTTCATGCCATACGTCAGATTGCGAGACGGAGAAGGCTTTGATGCTGCTCACAGAAAATTTAAAAAATCCGTTGAAAAAGCAGGCGTTTTATCTGAAGTGAAAAAACGAGAACACTTTGAAAAACCAAGTGTTCGCTTGAAAAAGAAGTCAATTGCAGCTCGAAAACGAGCAGTTAAAAAGACAAAACGAACATACACAGCAGAAGTATAATTTTCAATTCAAGCCTTCTCTTACAAATTGAAGGCTTGATTATTTGAGCTCAAATAAATCAATCAACTCATCATTCAAAAAATGAGAAAAGGGAATTCGGAATGGATATTCGCGAGCAAATCATGACTGATGTGAAAACAGCAATGCGTGATAAAGACCAGCTAAAACTCAACACCCTTCGATTCCTCCAAGCCGCAGTTAAAAATAAAGAAATTGATCTTAGACCCGCAGTCATCACTTCTGATGATGTGATGACCGTGATCAAAAAACTGGTGAAACAAAGAAAAGAATCTATTGAACAATATCAACTTGCTCAGCGACAAGACCTTGTCGATCAAGAAATGAGCGAGCTTAAAATTTTGGAAACTTATTTACCTTCACAAATGAGCCGAGAACAAGTTGAAGCACTCGTCGTCCAAGTCATGACGGCTTTGAATGCCAAGACAGTCAAGGACATGGGGCCAGTTATGAAAGAAGTTATCGCAAAATCCCAAGGAACTGCAGATAATAAACTGGTAAGCGAAATCATCAAATCGAAATTGAGTTAATTTAAAAAGAATGAAATTTTCAAATGAGTTTATTGAACGGGTCCAAGATTCAACAAATCTTGTCGAGCATGTTTCGCAGTACACCGTTTTAAAACCGGCAGCGGGTGGCTATATGGGCCGCTGTCCCTTTCCAGATCATCAAGAAAAAACACCCAGCTTTTCAGTTTCAGAAATGAAGCAAGTTTACAATTGTTTTGGCTGCGGAAAAAAAGGAAACTTGTTTACTTTTTTGCAGACATATAACGGAATGAATTTCCCTGAAGCTGTAGAATATTTAGCTGATCGCGCGGGAATCGCTCTGCCGTTGAATGAATCGGATAGTCTTGAAGACCAACAAGCTCGAAAAAAACGTGAAAAGAAAAAAGCAATATTTGAAGCCAATGCTCTGGCAAATCAGCATTTTCGAAATCAATTGCAATCTGAATCCGTGCATTCAGAAGTACGCAAATATGTTCAACGTCGAAAGCTCACAGAGAAAACCATTGAAGAATTTCAAATAGGTTATTCGTCCGAAGCTTGGGATGGGTTTACTCAACTACTTCGAAATAAAAAAATTATCGGGGGATTCGACGCTGTTGCTTTGGCGGAAGAAGCAAAATTAATTAAAAAGCGAAAAACCGACGACGGGTATTTTGATTTATTTCGGGATCGCTTGATGTTCCCAATCCATTTGCCTACGGGTGACATCGTTGGTTTTGGCGGCAGAGTCATTTTAACGGGGGAACCAAAATATCTAAATTCACCGGAGACTCCCGTTTTTTCAAAAGGGAAAATCTTATATGGCCTTTATCAATCTGCAAAACATATTCGATCTGAGGACCAGGCTATTATTGTTGAAGGGTACATGGATTTAATTGCGCTGTTTCAAAGCGGCTTTAGAAATGTTGCAGCTTCTATGGGAACGGCGCTGACTCCAGATCAGGCGAATCTGCTGGGAAAGATGACAAAAAATATTGTTGTTTTGTTTGATGGTGATTCGGCTGGTCAAGAAGCCATGGAGCGAAGTTTGCCAGTGTTGCTTCATGCTGGGCTTTATCCAAAGGGTGTTGTGCTTCCAGACCAATTTGACCCGGATGAGTATATTCAAGAAAAGGGACTTGATGCCTTTAAAGCCCAGTTGTCCCAAGCTTCTGAATTATTCAATTTAGTTTTGCAAAAATGGATGGCCGATTATCAGGGCCTAGCTTCAGAAAAAGTAAAAATCTGTGACCTGGCAAAGCCAATTTTGGATCAAATGAGTGATCAAAGATTGAAAAAACTATACGTCAGTGAGTTGGCCCAAAGGCTTCAAACCACGGAAATTTGGGTGACTGAGTCCTTGTTCGGTGGGCAGTCCTCAGGGAAAAAATCAAGCGTGTATAACAAACCATTGTCTGAACCCACTGGGTTTTTAGATCTAGACCCCACAAATGCACCATCAGGGCCCAAAAAATTGTCTTTGAAAGGTGCGCCCATAGCAGAAATCGAACTTCTGAGATCAGTTATCAAAAGCCATGCCAACTACGAGCTATGGAGGGTTGAAGGAAGCTTGAATGAAGTGACTCATCCTCTCGTGAAAAGAGTTTTGCAACGTGCGATTGATGACTATGGACAAAGTCCGGAAAAGTTTGATAAATTACCAAGCTTACTTATAAACTTTATCGAAGAAGCGGAATTGTTCACTGAAACCAACACACAATCCAATTTGTTGAGTTCAATGGAAAACAGTTCAAACAGTCTTCTCGAGAAAACAAAGATGATGGAATCGGGAAGTGATCAACCCAATTCTGAAAAGTTTTTAAGGGATGCGATTAAAAAAGTGAAACTGAACAGTTTGAAAACCCAACTTGTTCAAGTGCAAAAAGAACTTGCGACTAGCCCGTCAGCTGCTGGACTTGAAAAGCTGAATGATCTGCAAAAGTTGATGAGTGAAACGAAGTATTAGTATTTTGTATCAAAGTTTTTAAGTTTAGTTTTGAATGACATGTGCGTTTTGATTGGAGTGACCTGAATGCAGACGATCCCCCCGAAAAATAATCCGAAAAAAGATGAAGGTCTTGGACTGACAGCTGTCGAACAAGAGGAACTGATCAAAGAAGAGATTCAAAAGTTCATCAAGTTAGCAAAAGAAAAGGGCTCTTTGAATATCGAAGAGATCAATGAATTGCTGCCTCCAGAAATTATTCTGGCAACTGTGCTTGATGCTTTCATGCACGCACTTGAAGCCAATGGAGTGAACATCACTGACCACACCGAAGCCCAAGCGAAAGAAGATGCCGAAGGCGATTTATTTAGCGAAAAAGAAGAAGAAGACGACGAAGATGAAGTCGCAGAAGCGGAAGACGTTAAAGGGAACGACCCCGTTCGTCTTTACTTGCGTAAAATGGGAAGTGTTTCGCTTTTAACCCGTGAAGGTGAAGTTGAAATTGCCCGAAGAATTGAAAAGGGCGAACGCGAAATCGTGCGCGCAATTTTGTTATCTCCATTGGGAACATACGAAATTATCCAATTGGGGAAGCGTTTGGATGCCGGTCGTATTAAGGTCAAAGCGATTTTCCGCGGTCTTGAAGACGAAGATACTCAGTATGACGAAAAGGAATACATAGATAAAATTCATCAGTTGATTGGTAAAGTCACTGAATACCAAACAATTACAGAAAAACATTTCACAGCTTTGCGAGATGAATCAATCACTGCTCCTAATAAACAAAAAGTGATTAGTGATTTGGTCATTCATAATGATAAATTAATGGCTGGCTTTGAATCCATTAACTTTAATCGTAAAACGATTAATCGTATCGTGATTAAATTTAGAAACTTGGTGAATCGATATTCGGTTTTGCGCAAACGCGTGAAAGACGGAGTTGAAAGAACTTTTTCTAAGGATGCAGCAAATCTGGCTGAGCGTTTAAAAGTGATTGAAGCCAACGAAAAAGAATTACAAAAAATGACGAAGGACACTGGTCTTTCATACAATCGTTTCAGATCCTATGCAGTTCAGGCTGCCGACGGCCAAGCTCGTCTGGAAAGATTAGCTGCAGAAACTGAAATGAATTTCACATGGGTAAAAGAAACCTACACTGCAATTTGGAAAGGCGAGCGTGAAGCTGACGTCGCAAAATCTGAATTAGTTGAAGCAAATTTACGTTTGGTTGTTTCCATTGCTAAAAAATACACAAATCGTGGTTTACAGTTCTTGGATTTAATTCAAGAAGGAAATATCGGTTTGATGAAAGCTGTTGATAAGTTCGAATATCGACGAGGTTACAAATTTTCCACTTACGCCACTTGGTGGATCCGTCAGGCCATCACGCGAGCAATCGCCGATCAAGCGCGTACAATTCGTATTCCAGTTCACATGATCGAAACGATCAATAAGCTGGTTCGAACTTCACGGCATTTGGTTCAGGAATTAGGGCGCGAGCCGACTCCAGAAGAAATTGCTGATCGTATGGACATGCCGGTGGATAAAGTTCGCAAAGTTCAAAAAATTGCAAAAGAACCTATTTCATTAGAAACTCCAGTGGGTGAAGAAGAAGATTCACACTTGGGTGATTTTATTGAAGATAAAAAAGTGATCAATCCAGCTGAAGCCATCGTCAATTTGAATTTAGCTGAACAGACACGACGCGTGCTTTCAACGTTGACTGCTCGTGAAGAAAAAGTTTTACGAATGCGTTTCGGTATCGGCGAAGAAAGTGATCACACTTTGGAAGAAGTGGGACAAGATTTCAACGTCACTCGTGAACGAATTCGTCAGATTGAAGCCAAAGCCTTGCGCAAACTCAGACATCCGTCGAGAAGTGCAAAGTTGAAAGCTTTCATCGATGGATCTTCAAGCAACAACAATTAGTGTTTATAAAAAAAGTGGGGGCTTAGCTTAGCTGGTTAAAGCATCCGGCTCATAACCGGAGGATCGAAAGTTCAAGTCTTTCAGCCCCTACCAATTTTCGTTGCGAAGAAATCGAAATTTTACAGCAAGTTTGGCAAGAGAGGGCTTTTTATTATTTGAATTGCAATTCATTGTTTGAATATGCAGTTCAAAAGCTCCATTTATCCAGGGAAGTTTCAAATATCTACAATAAGATCGCAAAGAAGGCCTTGATCATTCCAGGGCTTAAGGAACAAATTCAATCTGGAAATATTTCAGTTTCTAATGCCAATCGCATTTGCAGTGTGATTACTCCAGAGAACAAAGAAAAATGTTTCACCCTTGCTCAGGGATCAAAATTACAATTGGAAAAAGCTGTCGCCCTTGCTTCACCAAAGACTGCCATTCGGGAAAGAGCCATTGTCAGGAATATTGGCGACCAGGTTCAAATGGAAATTAGATTTGGGACTTCGGAGAAAAGTTATGATGATTTAAAACGAGCTCAAGATATTTTAAGCTAAAAGCTTCAGCGAGCAGCTACGATGGATTATTTTTATAGCGCAGCTCTGCGATTGTTTTTAGATAAGAATGATCCGCTTCGTAAATCGTACCGAGTAAAAACAAATCAAAATAATAAAAAAGCTGCTGAAGAAATTAAAATTTTGGGCACGATGAAAAGCGTGGGTGCGGCAAGGAATCTCAAAATAACAGTGAAGCGTGCAGTTCACCACAAAAAACGAGAGTCAGTGTTCACGCATTGATGACCAAGGACAATGCGTGTCACTACCGAAGGCATTTGCATATTCATCACATCCAACCGCTCTCACATGGCGGAACAAATCATATCAACCATTTAACAATCTTATTTTCAGTGGACCATCAAGCCCATCACTTCGAGCATTGAGTTTGATTTTATATATTTAAGCCTCACTTATTTGAGGAAAACTCCAGTGCTCTTAAAATGTAAAACATCTATTGAAGAAACTAAAGAGAGGTATGAAACTTGTTAAATTTATCGAAAAATTAAGTTTTCGGACTAAATAAATATTGTGATAATTCATTAAAATGGCTGAACTGAAGATAGGCATCGGTCGTGTTGAAGTCTGGCGTTGATCGGGTATACAAGGCCGTTTTTATCTTTGCATTTTTGCCAGCTATCAAATCATATTTGTAGTCCCCTACATACAGGGCTTTATCCGCTGATGTTGAAAAGTGATCGCAGATTTTGACTAATCCCTCGGGGTCAGGCTTTGGTTTTGCATCTTCTCTTGCCACTACAATTGGAATTTTGAGTTGATGACGTTTTAAGGTTTTCAGTGCAATTGCCCTTGAATTCAGAGTAAAAACCCCGAGGTTCAAATTTTGGTGGAAGAGTTCTTCCAAAAGTTCCAAAACTCCAGGCATCAAAGTAGAATTTGTTGAGCCATCTTCCTCATAATGGTGAACAATCTCTAGGGCTGACTTGCGGTCTTCTTCGCTTAAGCTATTCACGTATTCTATAATCGATTTTGTGGGATCCAAGCGAAGGCTTTGATAGATTGCAGAAAAATTAATTTTTGAATCAATTAAAGTCCCATCTAAATCAAAAATAATAGTTTTGTACTTCATGCTCTATCGTAAGATACTTTGAATTAACCGATTTTCAAGTTCAAAAGTTTGTGAGGAGATGATGGAGCAGCTAGATTCAGACCAAGAAGTAAAAAATGTGTAGGCTGCTTTTGTACCAAAAGTGATCTTAGAATTTACCCATGAAAAGGATCTCAAGTATTCCTCACTTAATCAATTGAAGACATCTAAGCTCTCGACCGAGTGAGTTTCTTCTAAATCTGGATTGAAATGAAGACCTTGCCAGCCAAGGGACATTGCGGATTGGATGTTTCGCACATCATCATCAATGAGCACGCAGTCACTTGGCTTCGCAGGTAAGATTTGATTCTGAATGCGTTGATAGAATTCAGGATTTGGTTTTGTTACTCCGAGATCGTAACTGCTGAAGACATTATCAAATTGTTTAGAAATTACTTTTTGTTTTCGGATGTGGCTTGATCGGATTTGATCCTGGTTCGTTGCGATAAAGATTGATTGTCCTGCTTTTTTTTATCTTGAAGCTAGATGTAGAATATCATCTCGCCAGTGAAGATCATGTTTGAGCCAATATTCAATAAATTCATCAGCTGAAATCGAAAGGGCATGTTGGGAAAAAAGAGTTTCGATTTTAAATCTAAAATCAATTTTCCCGGAAAGAATTTCATTCCATTCAGGTTGCCGAAAAATTAATTTTGTCATTCCACTTGAAATTTTAAGATCGTGTTCCAGATTTTTTTGCCATAAAAATGTTTTGTCTACAGAGCGCGACCGAACCAACACTCCGTCAAAATCAAAAAATATTTTCTTAGGTTCTCTTACTGTCGTCAAATTTGCCTTTTGCTTTTACAGCTTAATAAACATGCTTATGTTATCCAAGGTAAGGTTGAAATCAAGGGTGAGGATGCATTATCTGGTGGAGTTGGTGATCTACATGCTTGGGATAACATGATCAATGCAGCGGTATGGGGTCCCTAGCTTCCTCGACTAGATTTTCGAGGAAAGATCCGTAGGAAAAAGACAGTCCAGTCTGGTAAAAGATTTGCCATTGAAAACTGATTATTTCAGGCTCGTTTCTTTTTGAAGATCTCTGCTTCGAGATTAGCAAGTCGTTCAACAACGGTTTTTTCTTCAGACATTTGTCTATTTAAAAACCAGTTGAGATACGTTTGATAGCCCATGCCTTGTTTCTCGCCTTGTTCTTCAAGCCACAACAAAACTTCGGGATCAAGGCGAAAGCTCTTTTGGACCTTAAGGCCTTGGCGTTTTTTAGCGGCTTTAGCATTTGAAAGATCATATTTCGTTTTCATGATTTCACCTTTGAAAAATATTGATTCATTTCTTCTTTGACGGCTTTTCGTGCCGAAATAATACGGATCAGCTTTTCTTCTCGCTCGACAAAAACCACAAGCAAAATGTTGTTCCGTGCTGAGAGGCCCACTAAAATCCAGCGATCTTCCTTGTCGGAGTTCTTTGCATCCAGAAATTCGATCGCATTCGGGTCAGAAAATGCAGTCGCAGCTTCAAAAGTATAAGAGTCGGCTAGCAAGCCGATTGAAATCACAGACGAATTTTTGATCGCCGTACTCCCTACCATTCGTCAAGCTGTTGGAACACCTGACAGCAAGATTTTCAACGCGATACTTTAAAAGAGATTTTGACGTATCGACGTCACATCACTCTCCTTATTTTCGAGATAAATTAAAAAAATCGACATTGAATCCAAAGACTTTTTCTTCTTTAGTTCCCTTTATTGCTTCTGCATTTGCTTCTTTGACATTATCTATAAGCATAAGTCTAATTTTTTCTGCTGTTGCATCCGACAATGTCATTGTCCCAGAATAATGTAGAGAGTCTTGTTTGGGTTTCTCGAATGAAACTATGGCCTGTACACGCCAATTTATATGATGTTTGATAATATTTTCCGATTTATCACTTAAATGAATATGATTTGTACCAATTACATATTTCTCATCTTTCTCGACTATCAAACTCGATTTTACTAAAAAATCCAAAGCACGGTGAACTGTGACTGCGGGTAAATTAAAATAGTGTACAAGTTTTTCTTTTGTTTGTAGTTCGGAAATGCTTACGGCCACATGAATTGCACTATAATACCATTGACTGTAATAAATCGATTGATCCTCCTTACTCAGTTTTTCTTTCACGCCAATGCGTGAGGTAAGATTGAGTTTCAGTGAAGACATCTTTTCAATTTGGTTTGTAAAATAGTATTCGAGAGCTTTCGATCCGGCCCGACTTTTCTGAACTAAAAGTAGAAAAAAATGAGATTCATCCTCGTCATGAGCAAGCAATGCATTAAGCCGTTCAGCCTGTTCTAAATTAAAGTGACGTGAACCATTGATCACTTGTGAAACATAAGTGGTACTGCACTGACTGACGGTCGCAATTTCCTTTGCCTTTCCTGTTCGTTTTCCAGCCTCACCACAATAGTTTTGAAGATAAGTTTTATAATTTCTATACTCAAAGACTGATTTCACAAATGCAGTCCTTTCTCTAAGTTCATTAAAAGTAAATGTATAATAGATAATTTTGCAAATTAAGTCTATCCCAAAGACATCAATGTCGATAATTTAATTTGTAGTTGCTAACCAAATTAACAATCGATACAGAGGAGTTGTGATGTTAAAACGAAATCCAAAAAGTCTTTTATTTAGTGGAGTATTTTTTGCTTCTATGTTTTGCCAGGCTGGCGCAGTTAGCGGTGGCGGTGCCAAATCAGTCGTTTGCAGAAATTCACAACAACAGATTTTATCCGTCGAGCTTTTGGATTTATGGGAAGCAAAAAATTTATTCAAAAAAGAAATTAATGTCGCTGAATCATCTGTTCCGAAGTTGGTTGACGACGCTTTCTTAAATCTTAAAAATGCCATAGATTGGACTGGAAGAACTGCTTATTTCGACGGTGCCAAAACAGAGGGTCCGGATGCACTTTATTCAGAACTAAGTTATCTTGCTCAGCCTTTTTTAAAAGAGGATCCCAAAGTAAGTTATTTGGATAATGTTAAATTAACGGACACACAAGACTCTTTTGAGTTGATTCAGCCCTCTGAAGGGTCAGGTTGTAAAATTGAGCAATTGGTCAATTATTTAGATTTAGAAAATCGAGTTTTGGTAAACAATGACTTGTTTAAACAGATGGACTCCGTTCAGCAGGCTGCTGTTATTGTGCATGAATCTTTATATAGGCTACTGCGTTTTGAAAATGAAATTAGCTCAATTCGAGTGCGAAGAGCTGTCGGTCTGATTTTTAGCGGATATGCATTTTATCCTATCAATGAACTTTTTAAGGGACTTCGCCATTTCGTTTGTAAAGATGAAAAAATGAAAAATGTTTTCTATGTCATTGAAATGCCAAACTTTCCATATCTTCAGGTGGTAATGACCAAAACCGATGGCAAGATGATTTTTGGTTTTAGGGAAGCAATGGGCATAAACTCATTGTCCACAGCTTTAACTATAGACAATTTTTTTGATCCTAGGTTAGGTGAGCAAAACTACAGTCATGGAATCGGCGTTAAAAGCCCAGTTGATATCGGGTATCAAGGCGAACTATTCAGAATAATAAAAAATAATGAAGTTCAAATTTACCTTAAGAGTACTTCAGAAAACGCCACTATGTCTAAAATGATTTGTGAATTTTAAAGTTATTGTTTTTAATGAACTTTTGGCCGATTTTTTGAAATCGGCTTTTTTATTAATGCTGAAATGAAATCCAGATGTTTCGACATCTCAATAAAATTATTGTTTTCTTTGAAATTGCTGGGGCAATTAAAATCAAAACATCTACTGTAGCAGGGAGAACTGTGAAAACTCCAATAGTGGAATATGAGCAAATCGAATTCGATTTAAAAGCTGCTTAAAATTTTTCTATGATACACTACTGCAAAAATTATCGGTGAACCGCATATATTCATTTCAACCAGAGGGTCGAACAAACCGTGAAGTTCGAGTGATTTGTCGGAAAGCAGTCCCACCTCATCAATGCCAAATCTCTCCAAGGCCCGTGATGTCCGATCGCGATGCTGACATCGCCTTAGAAGACATTAAAGAAGCTCGGGTCCAAAATTAGGCCGCAAGGTTAACATCCGAAAGAAAGACGCCAGATATGAAAGCACTCAGGAGCCGGGTGGATAGAGAGTATAGTATCGAAGATTACCGCAGACGTCGCGACCAGGACTACGCAAATCGCCATAGAAATCTAAATCATCATGTCCGATTATTTTTTCAACAAACTTAATTTACTTCAGTGCTCGTTCCAGCCCCTTAGTGCAGGAAGTTCTTTGGGGTATATTTTTGGTTTTTATCACATGATAATGAGAGTGCTGTTAAAAAAAGTTACTTTAAGATGATGGTTTTGTTCAGAGTTTGCAAAATTTAAGTGCTGGTCTAAAAAGAGTTCAATGTTGAACGATGTCTGAATTGACAGATTCATCGCCGAAAGGGATGTCATTTTGATTGGTCATATTGCGATGATCGGATTTGCTGATTTTGATAAATCGCCTAATCTGAATTGCCAACAGCATGATGGCCATGGTGCGCTTTTTTATTACTCATTTCGATAAAATAGTCCAAAAATTGCTAAAGATGATCTTCTTCCCCCCCTTTTGTTCCCCGGTAAGACGAGCTCGGAGAGGTCTTATATTGCTCGACTAAAAGCTCAAGGATTGATTCGATATGTGGGGCCGAGGTTGTATACCTCTGTACCAAAAACGAAAGAGTCAGCGGTGATCAGAAATTCTTGGGGCCTCATCGTTTCAACATTGTATCCAGATGCACTCATTAGTTATGTCTCTGCTCTGACATTTATGCCGACAGAAAAGGGTGAAGTCTTTTTGACATCTTCCACTCGAAGAGATGTGGTATTCCCTGGTTTAGTTCTGCGTATGATTCGCGGTCCTCGGGCGCGGTTGGACGACATTGATTTTATGAGCATGAAAGCATCTTCGCTTGAAAGGGCTTTGCTTGAAAACCTTTCACTGTCAGGCGGAAGTTTGGCAAGTCGGCGACTTCCTCAAGAGATGCTCGAGGCAAGGCTTGAACAAATTCTTCTGCATAAAGGAGAAGACGAACTTCGACGAGTTCGCTCAAGAGCCAAGAAAATTGCGATGTCTTTAGATTTAAAAAAGGAATTTTTCCAACTGGATCATATCATTGGTGCAATGCTTGGTACACAAAATGAGCGAAATCTGAAAAGCGAAAAAGCCAAATCCCTTGCCCGCGGCAGGCCCTATGATGCAGTTTGTTTAGGAAGACTTGAACTCTTGTTCGGTTTTTTAAGACACTTGCCCATGCGAGAGAGAGAGGAAGTTTCTAAGTCTCCAGAACATTACTTGCACAAGGCTTTTTTTGAATCTTATTTTTCAAATTACATTGAAGGTACAGTGTTCGAAGTCAAAGAAGCTGAAAAAATTGTTTTTGATAAAGCGATTTCAAATAGACCGCTGGATGCGCATGATGTTTTTGGAACGTTTGAAATTGTTTCTGATTTGAATGAGATGAGGCGAACTCCCGAACGTTTTGAAGACCTAGAAATCTTACTTAAGAGTCGACATCACAAGCTTATGGAGTTGAGAGCTGAGACTCTTCCGGGAAAATTTAAAAAAATTCAGAATCGAGCAGGAAATACAACCTTTGTTCATCCATAGATGGTTTTAGGGACTTTACAAAAAGGATTTGATTTATATAAATCACTGCCTCAGGGATTAGCCCGCTCACTTTTCATTATGTTTTTAGTATCGGATGTTCATCCATTCCAAGATGGAAATGGTCGACTTGCTCGCATCATGATGAACGCCGAATTGGTTCAATTTGGACTCGCTTCGATTATTATTCCGACAGTTTACCGCGAAGACTATCTGTTGACCCTAAGGGCATTAACAAGAAGATCTGATCCAGAACCATATGTCAGGATGCTTGTAAAAGCACACGAGTTTTCGGCTATGGATTTTGCCAATTACGTCAAAATTAAAAGATCTCTCGAACAAAAATTTTGGTTTTCGGAACCCCACGAAGCAAAACGACTGGATTAAAAGTCACTTTTCCGCCAGCAGCGGCGATGACCTTCAAGAACAAGTCGCTGGAAATTCCCGCAAGGGCTCCGTTTTTGATGGCTGACACCTTGGACCTGGCGATCTGGGATCGCTTAACGAGCTCTTTCACAGTTAAGCCCGATGCTTCGATAGCTTTTTCAGCCAATCCTGACAGATGGGCTTTGTACTTTAGGTAAGTGTTCAATCTTAAGCGCGCTGTCTCAATTTCATGTTTCGGTGTTTTCTGCGACTTCTTCTTGAATGAATGAAACACACTCAGCCACCGCGAAGGGCAATTAATCGAACTGCCGGATCTTGCGGCCGTGGTGCCCTCGACAAGTTAAATTTATCAGGCAAGATAAAGACGGGAGTCGGAGCTTTTTTCATCCAAGGACCTGCGTTGGTTGGTCAAAAGACTGCAGGCTCGGGCATGCAAGTGCCTAACGCCCTGAAATTAATAGCAAAAAAATGTCGACTTTGTTATACACATGTTAATGTGTATAATGGTGTGTATCGGAGGTTGATATGGGTGCAGTGCGGATGAACATTACTTTGCCTGAGGACGTTGTGAAGATCCTAAATAAAAAAACAAAACTAGGTGAGAAATCTGCTTTTATCGCTGACGCCATTCGCGCATACGTCGAAAAGGAGTCTCACGAGAGCCTTATGAAAAAAATGATTCGTGGTTACCAAGCCTCTAATGCCTTCACCGCCGATGACAAAGAATGGTTAGATGCGGATCTTAGCGAGGCCGAAGATGAATATTGAGCGTGGTCAGATTCTTCTTGTTGACCTTGATCCGACAAAAGGTTCAGAAATTCGAAAGACGAGACCAGCAGTCGTTGTCACAAACAACATTGCAAATTTTTATTCCCGTTTGTTGGTGGTTGTTCCTTTGACTTCGCAAAACTTGGACGAAGTGTATCCTCATGAAGTGCTGATCGAGCGGTCGAATGGAATTCTGAAGTCTTCAAAAGCAAATGTTGCCCAGATCCGCGCCGTCGATCGTTCAAGAATTAGATCAAAATTAGGAAAAGTAAGTGACAAAAACCTTAAAGAAATCGATATCGCACTTAAATTACATTTAGGACTCTTATAAACTCATGATGTTTTTAAAGTTTTGTCATGGCCGGCTGCAGTCGAGTTGAAGACAACCGCGGCTCCGCCAGCAGGCCTTCTGCACGCTGAGGGGATAAGAAAGTCAGCATTCCAAATCCATCAGCAAGAAGATTTGATAAATTGATGGTCTAAATTGCGGCGACAGAATGTTCACTTTCACATACTTGGACCGGCGCAGAGGAGAGTGCTTGAACGACGGATGTTTAGAACCAGTAGACTAAATGAATCGAACCTGTTGGGAAGACTTGTTCGCCAACTTCTTCGGTTAGAGTTGAATCCTTATAAATCGGCCAAGGGTTTGATTTTGAAACGACTTTCGCAGCACCCGCCTGGATGTCGAGACTCCAGCTCGATGCAAGCATCCACTCGTAACCAAAATTGAGGTGAACATCAACATCGTCACTTTCATAAGTCTTACCCGTCTTGACGGCGTTTTCCAGCTTACCTTTGCCAAGGCCAACAGTGAATTCAAAATGAAAAGGACTCCCAATGTACTGACGGCCTCCGATAAGCACGGACCGCTCAGAAAAACGCCCCTCCACGTCTCTGTCCTTAGGAGTTCCAACAGACAATCCGAGGTGACCTTCCGTTCTGTATTCTGAACTGCTGTTTAATGCTTGCCGAAATCTTACACGGTAGCTTCCGCCAGGATAAAATGGCCAGAGTACGTTTACTGATATCCCAGTATCAGGAAGAGACTGGGTCTCGGCGCCTGAAGAAAGTGTGACTATTATTAGGCAAATAAGTAGTAAATTTTTTAGCACATATCCTCCGAGATATCTCTTGTTATGCTAGAAAAGTTTCAGACATCTGTAAACCTCTAATAAAGCATACAAGCAATGCAAAAAAGGATAACTCTAGATCCCTAGGGTTTGGCGCTTATTTTAGCGATTAAGCAAAACAAAACGCTCACGGCCCCAGCTACAAAACCTCGAAGCAGCTTTTTGTTTTTCAATTTTCAACAAGTAGGTTATATCAAAAAATCAAATTTTGCTGTTTAAAATATATTTTTGTTCTTTAAGGATCAAAGTCTGCACAGTCCTCGCCGTGACGTGAGTCCTGAGATCTTTTGACGTGGTGATTAAAGTCCTAGAAAACAAGACTTTGATCTTCAGAAAGCTCGACCTAGGTCTGCAAAATCATCAAAAAACATCCCCAAGACCCAGACTTAAATACCGTTTGTTTATTACTTAGGTCCAGATCTGAGGACATCGACTTTAGCCTTTCCAGACTGGGCC
>JBKCTJ010000082.1:0-3417 GCA_046318875.1 Pseudobdellovibrionaceae bacterium
AGGCAAAGTGGGTTAAATGATGGACCAATCAAAATCTATTGCCGCGGGACGCGCATCTGACAATGTTGCCGCGGGACACGCGGCTGAAACAAAGGCTGCCGCTTATTTTACCGAAAATATCGAAGTCTCAACTTTCAACCACGCAAGCTTAATTGAACGATTGCCAAAAATGTTTGGCAAAAAAATTATGGTCGTGGGCGATATTGGTTTGGACGAATATTTGCTGGGTGATGTTCGCCGAATTTCTCCGGAAGCTCCAGTCCCAATTTTGGATGTCAGTGAACAGGATCAACGGTTGGGACTTGCGGCCAACGTCGCATTGAATCTGCAAACTTTAAAGGGCATTCCCTACATGGTTTCCGTTGTCGGAAAAGATGTGGGTTCAGATATGCTGAAAGAGTTATGTCAAAGAAATAAAGTTTCTTTTGATCATGTCGTCGTGGATGACCATCGACCAACGACTCGTAAAACTCGGGTCATGGCAGGTCCTCACCACATTGTTCGCGTGGATTATGAACTTCGTAAATACATTACTGAATTAACTGAAAATAAAATTTTAAAAAAGTGCCAAGAATTGATTGCTGAAATGGACGGGGTCATCATTGAAGACTACGCCAAAGGGGTGATCACTGAAACACTCGTTCAGAAAATAGTTCAGCTGAGTCGGACTCATAATAAACCTATTTTTGTTGATCCAACCAGGTCGAAGCAAGCAAGCTTTTATGAAAATGTGGATGTGATCAAACCGAATTATGAGGAAGCTTTGGAATTATCCGGTTTAAAATTTGAAGACTTAAAAGAAAATCCGAACAAGATTTATGAAGTGGGTCATCAGATTCAGCTCAAATCCAAATCCAAAAATGTCGTAATTACTCGCGGACCTTTGGGAATGACCATTTTTTCTGGGAATCAAGTTTCTCAGGTCAAAACCATGGCTAAAAAAGTGTTTGATGTCACTGGTGCCGGCGATACGGTCATCGCGACTTTGGCTTTGGCGCAAACTGCAGGGTTTAGTTTAATTGATTCTTGCATGTTGGGAAATCATGCCGCAGGAATTGTCGTTGGTAAAATTGGTTGCGTCCCTTGTGAAATCGAAGAATTAAAACAATCTTTGTCGGAGTACTTATGACCACAAATCAAATTCCTTTCTATTCCTTGACTCTTGAAGATTTAAAAATCCATCTCAAAAATTTGGGCAAAGAAACATTTCGTGCTCAACAAATTTTTAAATGGGTTTACGAGCGACGAATTATTGATCCTGAACAAATGAGTAATCTTTCTAAAGAATTCAGGGCTGCACTGCCGGAATTGTTATCCTTTGAGCTTCCGCCTGTTTTGAAACATCTGAAAAGTGTGGATGGGACTCAAAAATTTCTTTTTGATATGGGTGGTGGCAACACTGTGGAAGCAGTTGCCATTCCTTCTGAAGACCGCTTAACACTTTGTTTGTCGTCAGAAATTGGTTGCAATATGGCCTGTCAGTTTTGCTACAAAGGAAAACAAAAATTAAAACGCAGATTATCTGCAGCTGAAATTGTTGGTCAATTTATGCAGGTTAAAGATCGTTTGGCAGTAGATCAAAGAATTACGAATATCGTATTTATGGGAATGGGTGAGCCCCTGGATAATTGCGAGGAAGTTTTTAAATCCATCGAAGTTTTTCAATGTCAGTGGGGTTTGGGTTTATCTAGAAAAAAAATCACAGTTTCTACTTCTGGGTTAGTGCCTGAAATGTACCGTGTTGCAAAAGCACGGGTTCGATTGGCCGTCAGTTTGAATGGACCTAATGATGAAATTCGAACTCAAGTCATGCCGATCAATAAACGTTATCCTTTAAAAGATTTGTTGGCTGAATGTGTTCGCTATTCCAACGAAACAAAAGACAAAGTTACTTTTGAATATGTTTTGCTTAAAGGTGTGACAGATCAAATCGAACATGCAAGACAGCTTTATAAGTTAACAAAAAATATTCCGTGCAAGATCAATATTATTCCTTTCAATGAACATCCGGGATCAGGCTTTTACCGCCCAAGTGATGAACAAGTGGAATTATTTCATACAGAGTTAATGAACCTCGGTGCCCATGTTTTGTTAAGAAGAACAATGGGGCGTGACATTTACGCAGCTTGTGGTCAACTGACCTCACAAAAACCTGGCCAGTCAGAGACCATGGATATTTCAAATTCAAGAATTGGAGGAAATCATGTCCGAAGTTTTAGTGGTGGGGAGTCTCGCCTACGATAGTATCAAAACAAAAACAGGTTCTGCAGTCCGAACCCTCGGTGGTTCTGCAAACTATTTTAGTTTAGCAGCAAGTTTGTGGTCGAACGTTCGTGTTGTTGGCGTCATCGGTCAAGATTACAAAGCAGAAGATCTTGAATTATTAAAAGCACGGGGCGTTGATTTGGCCGGTGTCGAAAAAGCAGCTGGCAACACCTTTTTTTGGGAAGGTAGCTACGAAAAAGATGTGAATGAAGCTCAGACTTTAAAAACAGAACTGAATGTCTTTGCAGATTTTAATCCGAAATTACCAGACACTTTCGCTTCTTCAAAAATTGTGTTTTTAGCAAATATTGACCCTGAACTTCAGCTGAAGGTTTTACAGCAAGTCAATTCTCCGGAAATCGTGGGAATGGATACAATGAATTTTTGGATTTCATCCAAGAAGCCTCAACTTCTTGAAGTTGTCAAAAAAGTCCAAGTCCTTTTGATCAACGAAACAGAAGCAAAAATTTTATCTGCATCTGAAAACGCAATCGAAGCTTGTCGCAAGCTCCACGACATGGGTGTGGCCCGAGTTGTGGTGAAACGGGGCGAGTATGGTTTTGTGATGTCTTCCCAAAAATCTGGATTTTTCAGTTTACCGGCAATGCCGATCGAAAAAGTTGTGGACCCAACAGGTGCTGGAGATACCTTTGCTGGGGGGTTTTTCGGTTACCTTGCAAGTTTGCCTGGAAAAGCTCAAGAAAGCGATTTCCGCAGAGCTTGCATGATTGGTGCAATGACGGCATCTTTCACAATTCAAGATTTTGGTGTAAAGTCCATTGCTAAATTAAACAAAGATGGTTTGCAGAAGCGGCTTCATGATTTCGATCACATTGTGAGCCCCAGCGCCTGGTAATGAGAATATCTCATTTTTTTTCGAGATAGTTATTGCGTGCAGAGGACTTTGGTTTCACCTTCACAAGCTTGGAAATTTTTTGGCTCGATCAATGGCAAATCATTGTACAGGTGTCGTTTTTCTGAGATGTGTTTGTATGTCAAAAGTCGGATGCGATTTATTGCCCCAAGGGGTCGCTGTTCGGGCAAAGTTTTCCAAGGATTGAACGACAGATTTTCACAAAAACGCATGCGCTCTTCACTGCGGATTTCTGTTTGTTTTGGAATTTTTATTTTAGCAATCGTGAAATATCGAGA
>JBKCTJ010000083.1:0-3066 GCA_046318875.1 Pseudobdellovibrionaceae bacterium
GTTACCAAAGCAACACCCAAACTCACAACCAATAAAATTCGAAAAACTTTACGGTGCCAAAATATGGTTTTGAGAGTCAACAAATCAATAGGAAGCACTCCTCAACTCTGGAAGTTGTAATTCTCGGAAGACGTCCGCAAGGCCATTCACAACGCGAATAACTTGCTCTTCAGTCATTTGATTGTGAAACGGCAATGCGATGGTTTGTCCTCGAACTTTTTCTGTCACAGGCAGCCCCAAGAACTTTCCAATTTTTAAAGTCTTTTGAATGTATTCTTGAGAATGAATCGGAGAAAAATACGCCCTCGATGGAATGCCTCTTTCATTCAAGCCTCGAATGACATCTTCAGCTAGAAAACCCGGCTGAAGGCGAATGACATAAACGAACCAACTCATTCGCACATGGGATTTCACAACGGGTGTAATCACTTCAGGGAGCTGGCGCAAATGACGATGATAAAGACTCGCCACCTGTTCACGCCTAATAACAAATGATTCGATGCGATCCATCTGGGAAGACCCTAAGGCTCCGCTCATCTCATCCATCCGATAATTGTAACCAAGACGAGGGTGCTCGAGCCATTGTCCCATTGCATCTCTACCTTGATTCCGATAGCTCTGACAAAGACGGGCAATTTCATCATCATTTGTCACGATCATTCCGCCTTCACCCGTAGTGATTTGTTTATTTGGATAGAATGCAAATGCTCCAGCGTCACCAAAAGAACCAACTTTTTGGCCCCGGTATTCTCCGCCCAAGGCTTCACAACAATCGTCGATGATTTTTAAACGATGTCGTTTGGCGAAAATTAAAAGTTGATCCCAGTCTGCCGAATGCCCAAAAACATCAACAACCATAATGGCACGAGTTTTTGCAGTCAGTTTATTCTCAAGATCACGCACATCCAAATTGTAAGTGTCTTCGTGTATGTCCACAAAGACAGGAGTCACGCCCTCGTAGAGAAGTGCGTTCACACTCGCCGCAAAAGTGAATGAGGGTACAAGAACCTCATCGCCAGGACCAAGCCCCAATGACTTCACAATCAAATGCAAAGCAGCTGTCCCTGATGACACTGCAATGGCATGTTTGACGCCGATGTATTCTGCCATCTTACTTTCAAACTCTAAAACCTGAGGACCTAAGGCTAAGCGTCCTGACCTCAATACCTTTTCGACGGCCTTGATGTCGTTTTCATTGATGTCGGCGCTCGACATCTCGATATTCTTTTCTGTTTCAGGAAGAAATTCGGGAACCGTCGCCGAACCCTCTGCTGAAATTCCGCTGCGTCGAAATACAATTCCAATCGTCTTCCACAAAATTTTCAAATCCAGAAGAAAATTCCCATTGTCCACATACCAAACATCATATTGAAATTTTTGAATCCAGCTGAGTTCATTTCGACCATTGACCTGGGCCCAACCTGTAATTCCCGGCCGCACTTCATGTCTGCGGGCTTGTTTCTCATCAAATCTCTCCAAGTATCTTTTAAGTAATGGTCTTGGACCGACCATGCTCATATCACCTTTCAAAACATTCCACAGCTCAGGAAGTTCATCAAGACTGGTTGACCGCATCCATTTTCCAAAACCTGTCAAACGATCTTCATCTCGTTGAGCAACCGTCTGATTTGTAGGTTGCTTCATAGTTCTGAATTTACAAATCCAAAACGATTTTCCCCATAAACCGGGTCTTTCTTGAAAAAACATAATCGGCCACCCGTCAGAGACCCAGACCAAGACGCCCAATAACAAAAGGAGCGGGGATAAAATCACCAACAGCACAAATGATAAGATGATATCAAACATCCTCTTTGCACTCAGCCGAGGTGTGACCAAGCGGTGAGGCTGATTTTCCAATTGATTAGGCGACATGATTGGTTGTTGTTTTGTGTTCAAGGTTTGAGCTCTCCTTCATTAATTTTTCAACGACAATTGTTTCACGTGTGGTTTGGATCTCAATCATTTTTGCGTCTTGTTTTTTTGCAACCAAGTCAACAAAATCCCAAGTATTGTTCTGAACCAGTTGCTTAAGCAAAACAGAGGCGCCCTCATCAGAATTGCGTGCAGATTCAATGATGCTTTCAATGAAACGATGAATGACTTTTAAATTGATATTTTTGTGCGCCGAGTTCCGCCCACCTTTCGGAAGAACAACGATGTCAGGATGAGCTGTTGAAAGTTCATCTCCGGACAAATAAAGCTCTTCTTTCAATTTCTCTCCTGGACGGATGCCAGTATAAATAATAGGTATTGAGTCTAAGGTTTTTCCCATCAATAAAATAAGACTTTGGACTATATCTCGAATCTTGATCGAGTTTCCCATTTTCAAGATATGAATCTCGCCAGGCTGGGCCAACGAAGTTGCTTTGAGTACCAAGGAGACCGCTTCTGGAATCAACATGAAGTAGCGTTCCATATCTTGATGTGTGATTGTGACCGGTCCGCCCCGATCAATTTGTTTTGTCAGCAATGGGATTAAGCTTCCACTGCTACCAAGAACATTTCCAAATCTTACCGAACAGTAGTGACGGCCAGAGACTTCGCCAGCTTCAGCAACCATCAATTCGCATGCACGCTTGGTTGAACCCATAATTCCCTGAGGATTCACAGCCTTGTCCGATGAAATCATAACGAAATGGCTGACTTTATTTTCAAGACTGCAGTCCAAAAGCAATTGGGTGCTAAGAAGATTATTCAGAATCGCCGCATCACCATTGTTTTCGACTAAATGAACATGTTTGTAGGCCGCAGCGTGAAAAACAATTTGTGGTTCATGATCCGCAAACAGTTTCTGCAAAATTTTCTTTTCCTTCAGATCAGAGAGTATTGGAAAATAAATTCCGGTGTAACCTGAGGCTCTGAGTTCATTTTCAATTTCAAACAAATTCAGTTCAGACTGATCAAGCAGAAGAACTTTTTTGGGATCCATCAAAAGAATTTGTCTGACTAATTCACTTCCGATGGATCCACCGGCCCCGGTCACTAAAATAACTTTTTGTTTTATCAACTGCTGAGTGTCCTTTAAATCAACGATAACCCGGGGTCGTTGCAACAAATCATTGAGCT
>JBKCTJ010000084.1:0-2858 GCA_046318875.1 Pseudobdellovibrionaceae bacterium
GTTTATATTTTGATTTAAGCTTTGCGCTTGTTTTAATCCTGCATTTAATGCCTTGTGCCTCTCATCCTTTCGGTAGCCATACTTAGCCCTTGATATCTTGGCAAGTTTTCCCTTGCACGGCATTTGAGCCACAAGGGCTGAAAGCAGTTCGTATTGATCTGTGACAAAGAGTGAAATCGAAAGTGGTTTGCATTTGGTATGCTCAAGGGTTTCCATTTCATCAAAATACAAGGTATGAAAATCAGAAGACGTCTTTTTTATAGAATATTCTGATAAAAACAAGAACTTCCGGTAAATCGTTGCATAGGTAACTTGAAAGACCCTTGAAAGGGATCTCATGCTGGATCCTTCACACAACAATTTTTTGATCAGATCATTGAGGAATGGTTTATGCTGGTAGGCATCTAATGCAAAAGTTCGAGGGGAAAATGATTTTTTGCAATCACGGCAGAAATACCGCTGAACATATTTAGAGGAATGCTTTAAGTAAAAAAAACCGCGTTTTTGAATATTTTCAGATGAACAGTGAGAGCAAAGAGTCATTGCGAACACGAGGGTGCAAAAATCAAATTAGCATAGATTTCAAAGCACTTAAAAATAAGGAGTCTTAAGATCCGAAATCCAGTTCTGAACATGCCATTTTGCGCACACGCAAAAGAGGCAGTTTCAGAGGATTAATATGCACCTGATTCTCATTTCAAAATTTATCTTCCACTCCGAAGGTCCTGACAAAAACAAATTCACTTTCAGATGAAATTTATTCTTCTTCATTTTGTGTCAACAACTTCATCAATTTCTATGAACTCCTTACTCACAAAGGATTTCATAAACATTTGTATAAGATGTTTTAAGTATCGACCGATAAGCAGTTAGGCAGCAAGACCCTCTCGTGAAGCCGCTAAAGGAGATAAACATGTCAGGATTTTTAAATGTCATTCAAAGCTCAGGTGTTGTTGGTTGGGTCATTATCTTCACGGGACTGGCTGGACTGGCACTGATTTTCGATCGTGCAAAAGTTCTTTTCTTTGATTACCGGATGAATGTCCCAGAGTTCACAAAACAGATTCGAAATTACATATTAAACAAAAAACCAGAAGAGGCATTGATTCTTTGTGCTCAGTTTGAATCAAAACCATTGGCTTCTGCTTTCAAGACGATTCTAGAAAAATCCGATCGTGATGACGAAGCACTGTTTCAATCTCATGACATTGCGCTCTCTGAGAACATGCCACTCTATTCAAAGAGACTTCACTATTTATCAATGCTTGCAAACGTTGCGACACTGTTAGGTCTTTTGGGAACAATTCATGGTCTGATCGTATCCTTCGAAGCTGTCGCACAAGCCGATCCTTCGCAAAAGCAAGCGATGTTGGCAGTGGGGATTTCGGTTTCAATGTACACAACAGCATTCGGATTAGCAGTTGCAATTCCTGCGATGGTTTTTTTCTCGATACTCACTTCAAGACAAAACCAGCTCATCGAAGAAATGACAGAACAGTGCTCCAAGTTAACCGAACTGATTTCAACTTGCCATATTCCACAGCTAACGAAACAAAATATTTTTCCAGAAAAAACCAATGGTAAAAATGGACCAGCGCCAGTGGCAGCTCCACCAAGTTTCACGCCAAAAGCGGGATAAAGAGTTCATTCATCTTTTTACGCTAACTTTGAAAGAGATTTGACAATGGGAAGAAGAAACAGCAGACGACATCAGATCGCATCAACAGAATTTGATTTGGATTTAGCACCACTGCTTGCGGTTATGGTTAAACTTGTTCCGGTTCTTTTGATTTCATCTGCATTCGTACAGATGATGGTCATCGAGACGGAGCTTCCTCAAGTTGTTAAAGAGGCTATCGAACAACAAGAGCTGAAAACAAAAACAACAATTACACTGGAAATGAAAGCTGAAACTGGATTTGAGATTGTCGTTCGCGATGAAGCTGGAAAAGAGCAAACTTTTCATATTCCAAAAGCTGGTGATGCTACAAAAAATTCTACGAATTCAAAGTGGGACTATGAAGCACTCCATTTAAAATTGCGTGAGATCAAACAACAAAATCCAAATGTTTTTAAACTCAATTTCGCTCCGGGAGATAGTGTCACTTACCAGGAGCTCATTCAAGCCACGGATGAAGCACGCAAGTCCAGGGACGTGCGTATTCTCTTCGAAGTTGAGGACTTGAAAACTCAGAAAAAATCTAAGACTGATTATATGTTTCCAGAAGTTATTTTTGTAAATATGATGGAAGGCTAAAATGAGACGTACACGCAGGGCCGTCACAAAGAAAAATCCCTTGTTTACTTTAAACATCACATCGATGACTGATATGTTTACGATACTGTTGGTCTTCTTACTACAAACTTATTCCGCCACCGAAGTACAAATTGAACCCGATGCCTTGGTCAGATTGCCCTCATCAAATTCTGATGCGAATCCGACTCCAGGGGTCAAATTAACCCTTTCTAAAGCTGAACTCAAAATGGATAAAACTGTGATTTCCAAGCTTGAGGGAGCAGAATTTATATCCAGTGATCTTGAAGCCGGAGATAAGGAATTTATCAAACCACTTTTTGCTGAGCTTCAAAAAATCAATGCAGGAAAAGATGAAAAGGATCCACAAAAGGTCACACAAATTCTGTTACAAGCTGACAGAGATCTTCCTTACAATTTAGTTCGGAAGGTATTTTACACTGCTTCTATGGCCGGATTCCCACAACTAAAAATGATTACAATGATCGAGAACTAAAATGAAAAGAATTCAGAAACAAAATTTTTTTTTTCGAAATAGACAATTCATCCCAAAAAACATCGCTTTTAGTTTTTTGATTTTTTCAGCAACAGCACAGGCTGAAGA
>JBKCTJ010000085.1:0-5920 GCA_046318875.1 Pseudobdellovibrionaceae bacterium
TCATAAGGGAGTTTTGAAGTAAAAAGCGAATGAAAAGAACCGTGGGTCATCGGCAGTGGCGTTATAACTAGTTTAGGTTGAGTAGAAGTTTTTAGAAATTGATTCAGATTTTTTCCAAAAAAGTCCTTTTGAATATTCAGCTCATTCCAATTGATGGAGTCTAAAACGACGACAAAAATATTTGGTAGATTTTTCCCAGAGAGTGGTCTTTCATTGCCCTGGAGAGGTTCAGCTCGGTCAAACCAATGGATAAGCCAATTTCCCTGTGTAATAAAAAAGAGTAAAATACTACTCACTAGGCATCGTGAAATAGTCTTAGTCCAATTTTGTTTTTCGGCAAAGATGAAAGTCGTCAAGTAAAACAAGAAGTAAGTCATAGTTAATAGATATCCGGCAAAATCGAAAAAAGAAAATATCGATAACAAGTTGGTCACGCCGGAAAATTCTTCAAAAGATTGTGGAAACGTCAGAAGAACGATCAGATATAAAAAAAATGTCATGAGTACAACGAATAACTTCGGTGTTTTTGTTCTAATAAGGTATGCAACGAAAAAAAATATTGAGAAAAAAATCAAATATCCCAAGAAAATCCGGAGTCCAAAGGATAAAACAGAGATCAGAATTTCCATTTCCTGAAATAGATAGGATCTAAATTTACTTTTTTTTGCAATTTCATAAACTAAGAAACTAGAATTGATAAATTCCAGCATAAAAAAAAACAGAGTAAATAAAATCGTATTCTTCACTATCCTAGAAACTGAAAAAGGTTGTTTATAGCTTACCATGATTCATGAAGTCCTGTCTTTAACAAAAGTATAAGCACCGAAATTGTTGTAATAAGTGTCGTTAATTTCGTTTTGTTTGCATATTGAAAAAGTGCTTTGTGCACCATATTTTAATTGTATTGTGTTTTTCCTTTGTATTTCAATGAATAATTATGAGTTCCAGGTATTATGCTTTAGTCATTGATCGGCTATGAGATGGCGTCTTTGAAATGGTCATTGTCGATCGCATAAAGAGGCTTTCGCCCGAGCAAAAACTGCTTAAAATTTATTTTGTGATTTCAATAAGAAGTTTTCGGCGCTGATCTATTTCAATTTGCCGTTTCACAAAAATGTCTAAAACTTCCTTTTTTGAATAAGGTCTATTTTTTCTTCCACCATCTAAACGACTCATATTTAGAATATCTTCCAGATCTAAATATGGCATCAGCTCATTTAAAACTTGTGAAATCAATTGATCCACAGGAACTTTCGAAAGCTCGTTTTGAAGTAATTGATTGACGAATTTTTTAAGTTCTCCATAAAGAATCGGATCACGGGCAAATTTTAAATCCAACTTATCTTCAAAATTATAGATGATTGACTGCGGATTCTTTACTCTTTCAGTATTGTTAATTTCTGATGAATGCATTTTTTTAAAAAGATCATCAAAATCCCAAGGCATAATTCGAAAATAAATTTTTCCCTTCTTGTGCATTTCTGAATCTATGTAAAAATAAACTTCGTCCGCACCATCGCCATTTCGAAACAAAGAATTTAAAGTCATTAATTTCATGTAAGCTTCAAGATCCATATGCTCTTTTAGTTTTGCTAAAAGATCAATGCCGGAATATTTTTCTAAATTCCCATAAAGACTTGTCAAAGCCCGAGTGATCGCTGTGACTTGATCAGCACTTAGCTTATCCACTTTCGCTTCGTTATAGATAAACCGAGACCTGTAACCGCGTCGAACGATATAGGGACTGTCTGCAGCGGATTTGGGTTTTTGAACAACTAAATAAATTCCATTGCTAGACCCGTTCATTTTTAATTCAGCAAATACTGTCGGAAGACCTTTCCCTATTTTTAAATGTTGTGATGTGAGCAATCCCAGCTTCGTTCCGATATAACCGTTGTCGCTCCACATACTGACTAAATTCAGTTTTTTTCCTCGAACCTCACCGATTTGAAGTGCCGACGGCAAATCAACTCCAAAATTTCTTCGAGGAGCAGCGAGGGAAGACTGTCCTCGAGTGGCGAGCTCTTCAACCACTTGCCACTGTTGACCATTGAGACGCAATTGGGCCTTTTCGAATTGGTAGGCATCAGACTTTTTCTTATACAAATCGAAGTCTTTCGCCGTGATTTCAAGATCGATGGTATTGATGGCCCAACTTGATGCCGCCAAAGCCATGAGCGTTAAGGCTGTCACCATCAGAAAACGACTCAAAGAAAAGACGTGCAATTTCAATTGAAGCCTCAAAATTAAAAATGGTTGTTTACTTCACTGCTTTCAGAAGTATTCTCAGTTTTTACTAGTTTAAACTTGATCGACAGGTAATCCCTACAAAAAAAATGATTTTAGTAAAAATAAAACTTGAGGATACGACAAAGGGCTTAGCCACCGAATACACTTGCCACGAGTCTTGAGCTCATCGACCATTGACCCAAAGACATGATTCGAAACATCTCCAGAATGTCCTCTCAAAACTTGTGTTAACCGACAATCAAATTTCTTCGGCATACAATAAAATAAGAAGAAAATGTTTCGATCCTTGAAAACTAAACCATATGGGAACAAATACGTTTTGTTTAAGTGTGGAAAAGCAGGCAGGGGTTTTTTCAAAATCCGTGGGATCGAAATTTTTTCAAATTTTTTTATAATTAAAGAACACGAAATTAACGCAGTTTATCCACCGATGCCGCACCAATCTCATTTAACTCATCCCGAATGCTTAAAAGAAAAGGATCTGAATCCAGAGAAAATTGCGTGGCAATTGTGAGGTCAACTCTTTGCTCATCTAAAGCAAATTCAAGTTCAGCTTTGATTTTGAATTTCATATTAAGGATGTTTTTATAACTTACCTCCGAGCAGAGTAAAAGCAAATCTATGTCGCCACCTTTTTTGTTATCATAAAGCCTGCTGCCAAAAAGAAAAATTTTGCAACTTGGTAGAAGCTGAAGTTCAGTGAGCACATTTTTAATTTTCAAAATTTCGTTTTGTGAGATTCTCATGCTGCGAGTCTCGTTCTGAGGTCGATGATTAAGCCGGAGAGTTTCAACATTTTCTTAAAAATCAGATCCAAATCCGAATCGGTGTAATCATGGACGATCACATTTCTTAGGCTTCGAATTTCCAGCCACTCACCGGTACCGTCAATTAATTTTAGTTTTTCTGCTCGATTTAAATAGTCTCTGAAAGAGCCATCAAAGGCAGGGTCATCTTTTTGTACGGCTGCTTTAATATATTTTGAAAGAAAGATATCAGCCGTTCTTGAGAATCGAGTGGCAAACCCATCCCATGTTTCTAATTCTTGATCCGATAAGTCATTAGGGTTTGTACTGAGTTTTAAAACACGAGAATGGGTGTATTCAAAATACTTCAGCGATTTAACAATTTTTGTGTAGTAATAGCTTGTTAAATCTTTATGGGTATCCTTCATCATAACTAAATTGTCGTATTTTATCAATTTTGTCACTGGGAAGAGTCGGATTTTCGCAGAATTTGAAGGGAAGAATCACTGTTTAAATCTAAAAAGGATACATTGGTCGACCAACTTGAATCCGGTACGAACACCAGCTATCTGATTGATTTCCTTGAATATACTTTCTCAGCAAAACTCCTCGATGTCGACAAAATTCGTGAATTTTACGGCGCTGGGCAGTCTTACGCCCAGATTGCTCGCAAATTTGGAGTAGCAAAATCAGTGATTATTTCCCGATGAGGGCCACAAACCCGCAAAATCATCGATACCGTCTCCCTCCCTATGGGTATGCATAATTCATTCTGCCAGTTTCTTTTCCAGTTAATTCAAGACGGACATCTTCTTCCAACTGAAGAATTTCTGCTGCTTTCTTTTTTAGAAGCAAACCGTCAGGGGTTAGTTTTATTCCACGCCCGGATTTGAAAAAAAGCGTTGTCTGAAGTTCATGTTCTAATCGTTGAATCGCTTTACTCAAAGATCCAGCAGAGACATGGATTTCTTCGGCTGCCCGGTTGACGTTTTCGATTTGTGCAACTGCTAAAAAATAACGAAGTTCGAATATTTCCATAATCGAAACATATATTTCATTTTCATTTTCATTTCTTTTTCAATTACTTTAATAAAGCTATAAGGTTTTTCGAGGATATGATGAAAATGAAAAAAACACTGTAAGTGTTATCAACTCAGCGATTATGCGAATTCATTCAAAAATATTTGTTGCTAAAGGACCAAGCAATCCGAGTCTTCCCAGACTTTGAAATAAAGGAGACTGTTAAGAGATTGTACGGTTTTCTATCGGCTGATAAATTAGAGTAATGAAAAAATTCTCTGAACAGCTCCATCAGGATGGTTTATTTTCCTTTGCTGTCAGCCTCTGGATTTTTGTCTGGCAAGGACTCGTGGTGGGCAGATCTTTTCCTGAAGCTCAGCAGATTCCGTTGTTCTCTCCGAGTTATTCAAATATATACCCCCAAGATCCCCTGGTTTTATTTCAGAAAAACTTTGACTCACTTTTCTTTGAATACCTGCGCGCTGTGCTGAAACACTTCTCACCGTTTGAGCCGATCTACATTGTGCACCTTATTGCGTTGAACGCGATTTTTTGTTTCACGATGATTCGTTTGACACGTTTTCTAGTTCCGTCACGTCATAAATCGCCCTACATTGCAGGTCTTTTGTCCTTTAGCGCCATGCCGATGCTGCATGGAGTTCCATTTTATTGGGCCAACCAGTTTTTTTATCTGAGCAACAATACAGTTGCGGCAATCCTCGTAGCGCTGGCCATTTGGTATTGGCTGAAGAAGCGGCCTTTGCTGTTTGCGCTGATCGTGGTCTTTTGTTTTTATGTGCACGCCGTCGCGGCGGTTCATCTCATCGGCGCCATAGTCATCTCGGAGTTGATTGTTGAAGGCCGAAGGCATGGACTGCGTGAAGTTGTGCGTTCGAATATTCTCTCTTGGTCCTTTATCATCATAGCCATTGTCCCATGGTTAGCACGGTACATTGCCTCAAGAAGTGGGATTGTACAGAGAACGGATTCATGGGAATCAATGAGGGCCTTCAATTGGCGAGATTCCTTCCCTGCGGAATGGCAGATAGAGACATATCTGCACTTTGGCGCGTTTCTGGCCTTTGTCAGTCTTGTACTCTTCTGGATGAAAGAAAATAATTCACATCAAGATGATCTGGTCTCACAGAAAATACTGACGTTGGCTGAAGTGGCAGTTGTTTTCAGCTTTGTTGGTGTTTTGCTGGTTGAAATTTTTCATTCTGAATTTTTAGCTTTATTGATGCCTACACGGGCTTTGCGCATTTTTATTTTCTGCGTAATACCGTTTATAGCAGCTTGGTTCGATGATCAGTTAACAAGAAAAAATATTTTCATTCAATTGTTTGCCGGCGCTTTGCTTGTTTTTTTTCTGTTTCCTCGGAACACCTTGGTCTGGAATAACTTTGGTCTGATCGTCTCTTTGTTTGTCGTGATTTGGACTCTGATTCAGATCTTTTTCTACAAAAAATTGACCCAAAAAAAGGATCTATTTTTAATTTGGACTGGCTGTTTAATTTTTCTCTTTTGGATGTGGCAAGGTCAAGAGTTTCAGTTTATTAACCGTTTTAGAAAATTCTCGGTTGGGCATTGGACTTTTATGATCATGGCTTTTTTAGTCATGGCCTCTTACGGCTGGAGTCGATTGCGTCATTTAGATCGCTGGATTTTAACGAGCTTGCGAATGCTTGTCTTAGGAGTGGCGATTTTTCAGTTTTATCCCGCCTATGATTTGTCACTTTTTTATTCCCAATTTTCGCGCTGGAAAGAGGTGCAGCTGTGGATCAAAAAAAATACTCCGCCAGGATCAACCATCTTGACCCCTCCTGGTGCAGTGGGCTTTCGTATTTTTTCTGAGCGCAGTCCATTCTTTGAATTTCGAGATGGCACACAGCAATTTTTTGATC
>JBKCTJ010000086.1:0-6063 GCA_046318875.1 Pseudobdellovibrionaceae bacterium
ATTTAATAGAACCTTTCAAAGAGGAGTTCAATCATGAATAAAAAATATATGTATCGTTTCGCAAGCACAGTTTTATCATTATTTATTTTAGCTGAATCAGCCTACGCAAATAATCAACAAATGTATTCCTTCGAAGGTTCAAGAAACCTTGCAGCCCAGCAGTATAGTGATCAAGCGACTGAACAATATCAGTATAACGATCAATCGGCTCAGCAAGATTTTCAGCCTTTGCAATCTGAAGATGAGCGCAGCTCCATTCAACAATTTAAAAAACGCCGACCAACTTCAAAAGTGAAAAGAAAAGCAAAGGTCAAATCCAATGCTCAAATCTATGTTCAACAAAATGAATTTGATGAAACCGGATATGTTGCTGCTAAATCGACGGGTTACCGACGACAAGCACTTTCAAATCGACTTTTTATTGATGTCGCTCCAATAGTTAATTCAGGAGCCATCATCGGTTACGAAAGACATTTTTTAAATCGATTTTCGGTTGGACCTTATGCAGGTATGATGAAAATCAATAAAAATGACGCAGAAAATGAAATCATGTTAGCAGGTGTTCGTGGTCGATGGTTTGTCATGGGTGATGCTGACCAACACGGTCTGTATGCAATGTTCGCTGGTCAATACACTCAAGTGAAAGGTAAAATGACCAATGTAAAAATCCGCGAAAAACTTGGAATCACAAATTTTGGTCTTCGTGACGAATCAATTGCTCCGGAAGTCAGCGAATTTGGTGGAATGGCTGGAGCCGGCTACCAACTGCCGATTTCAGTATCAAATGATTATAAAATGCTCTTGGATTTAGCGGGTGTTTATTCTCACGGATATGATGTAAAAAATGAACCGCGATTTCAAAATGGTAAAGAGTCTCTACCAACAACGATTCAATATCAGTTTTTCGTTAATGCATCGTTTGGACTGATTTTTTAATCTGAAAAAGATTACTTTATGTTTTGATAATATGATCGCATAGACTGCCCAAGTGGATGAATCCTAGCCGCCTCTTCAACAAGGCGGCTAAATTTTGAGTGATCCACTTCGCTTAACTCCAAAGGATTTGTCTGATCTAGATCTTCCCATGTTTTATAAATCTTGTAAAACCCTTCCGACGGTCTGAATAAAACAAAATAATGATCATCTGCGAATAAAATTTCTCGCGAATAGCAACGGTATTGAGGAAAACAATGACTGGAAAAGACCACTCGATAATCCCAATCACTTAATAAACTTTTTCCTGAAAATTCGTCTAAATTGGGATGAAGTTTTTCTCCGGTCAGTAGAAAGTGTAAATGTAAAAGTGTTGGAACGATGTCCGTTAGGCTGACCACTCTTTTCAAATTTTTATTAAAATTATCTAAATATTTTTTATCTATCTTTGCCCAGATTTCAGGTGGAATGTAAATGATCAATGGAACCTTCACCATTTCTTGGTGGTAATCAACGCCGTGATACCAGACGCCGTGCTCGCCCATTCCTTCGCCGTGATCGGCCGTCATAATGATGATTGTTTTTTCTAAAGGAAGTTGGCGAAATAATTCTGATCTTAGGTGAGATGAAAATAGCTGCGCATTCAAATAACAGTTCCTAAAATATTTTTTATCAATAGTTTTCTTGGATTGATCGCAGGGTAAATACTTTTTAAATTCCGGATCCGTTGTGTAAGGCGCATGACTGGCATAGGTTTGCCACACTCCAACAAAGGGAAATCTGTTTTTTGTATACTGACTTAAATATTCCATGGATGGGCGGTCATTTGTATCTTCTGGATTGCCAGAATAAGTTGGTTGCGCTGTCCAGCTCCAGACATGTTCAGTTCCCACAGATTTATAAAATAAATCTAACTTAGACCAAGTGATATCTTGAGATGAAATAAAAAAGGTATCCGCACTTTTTGCATAATAATCATTAAGCACAAAGGAGCTCTTAATTTTTTTGACATCTTGATCTGATGCTAATCCGGATAAAATAGATGGAACTGCCGTGTCGGTGAAGTTTGCTGGCGATATTGGGAAATGAAACGAATGGGCTTTCTTTAAAAACCAAGCCAGCTCTCCATCCGTATCTTCCGGATTTCCATGGCTAGACAAAATATCCCATCTCTGTGAATCATTCAGAGAAAAAAGAATATTGTAATCAAGGGTGGGTGCTAAAGACGCATGAAAATTTTTTGCTACAACTTCAACTTGTTGCATATCTCCGAAGGCTGTCTGGACAAAGTATGCTCCAAATAAGGAGCGGTAATACTGATTATCAAAGGAGAACTTTCCTCGGTATTCTAAAAAGCTCAGGTTCAAAGAATACAGCTGTGATATGTTTAAAAATAAAATAAAAATGGACGCAATGACTTTGCCAAAAAAACTTGGTTTTACTCTGACAATTTTCACTGTGTAAATGATGAAGGAAAATAAAAGAAAAATAACCATGGGGTAAAATGGTCTCATCATCAATTGGGACTTATCGTTTCCCAAACTCCATGTGATTTGGGTCGTCGTCATCACCACAATGAATCCCAGTACCAGTTCATTTTTAACTAGGTCAAAGGGTCGCGTAGTATTATTCGTTGATACTGATACATTTGGAAAACACCGTTTCAGAATATAAAAAACACTTGAAAATATTCCAATTAAAGAAGCTCCCTTAACGAAATTCATTTCGGAGACAAAAACTTTTGCTAAAAACATGGGTTCGCGGATAATCACCGAAAGCATTTGTTGATCTAAAAATGTTTTATAAGTTTGATAATAGAAAAATTGAAATAAAGGGCCCAGCAGCACAAAGCAAATGATCAATTGAGACGTCAAGGGAAGGATCCCTGAATAAAAGGACAGGCAAGCAAAGCTTCCGATAAAACAAAAATAAATTAGAAAAGAGCTTAAAAACTGAGGAAATACCCACGTCAGGGGTGCATTGGTAGGTATAGCGATCAAGTGGATGGCAATCCCTAACAATGCGAATAAACAACTAATGATGAAACTTCGGTAAAACATGAATGTTGAAGATGTTGACTTGATTCTGAGAATCTGTAAAGCAATTTTATTTTTTTAACCGAACGAGGCGGAAGCCCACTTCTTTCATGGGTTCAAACGAGTAATTATTAAATCTCATCGTGGAATTCACCAAGCTTGCATCTAACCCGAAATGGCCACCGCGAACGACTTTTAAAAGTTGATTGCCTTCGTTTTCCCGAGCAATGAAGTTATCTGGCGGGTTTGCAGGAAGCTCGTCAAAGCTGTCTTGAACCCATTCTGCGACGTTGCCATAAACATCAAAAAGGCCAAAGGAATTTACCATTTTTTTTGCCACCGCCTGTGTCTTTGAAGATGAGTTACTTGAATACCATGCGTAATTTTGAAGAAGGTTTATATCATTACCGAAAAAATGCATTTCATTCTTGCCATCTGAGGAAGCTAACACCCATTCTGCTTCCGAAGGGAGTCGATACTTGAATTGCGAATCTTGCTTATTTAACTTATCTAGAAAAGTTTGAATCTGTTTCCAAGAAACATTTTCCACTGGAAAATCTGCGCAGACTCCTGACCGCAGTGGATTACTCAGTCCTTCGATAAAGACGTCAGGACAATCTGTCGGTCTTTTAAAAAACGAAGGGTTGTATCCCATCACAGCAAACCACTGAAATTGGGTAACTTCTGTTTTTCCAATTTCAAAGGCATTTGTGACTTTCACACGAACTGATTTGGGTTGATTTTTTCCTTGGTATCGTAAGTCTTTTAACTCGATGGATGCAGGTTGTATTGTTGCAAATTCAAACCGTGCTTCATGGGGGCGAATATAGGAGCTTAAGATGGAATAGACAAAGCCCGGCGAATTCGAGCTGATGAAATGAATCTCTGGGCTTAGAATCAAACGATCGATGATATTGCCCATCACTTCGTTGATGGATTCAATGATCTGTAAGTTGTTTTTCTCTGTGGAGAGTTTTTTTCGAAGCTCTGTAAGTTTTTGCACATCAACGTATTCTTTTGCGCACTTAGTTTCAATATTTTGTTCGCCGCAAACTTCTGCTAAAATAATTTCGATTTTTTCAAGCTCACGAGCATCTGAATCAAGGGAGTATTTTTCACTACCGAGGGTTTTCATTTCCCAAAATTTTTGCAATTTTTGGGTCATTTTTTCTTCAGGTATCTTGTGCATTGCAAAAGCTGTCATCATATGGTTTTTGAGGGTTTCCGCGGGCACTTTCACTTCGGATGTGTTTTTCGCAAGTTTACAGTCGTTCGTCTTTTGCAAGTTTTCCGAAGAACTGCAGAGCTTGATGATGACCAAGGATGATCGAGGGTCTTTTTTGAAAAATATGATTTCATTGTTTGGAGTAGCCAGAGCAACTGAACTGATTTTCCGTTTTTCTTGAGTGATTTTTGCTTGAATGTCAGTGATCAAGACAGCGCAAATAAAAAAGACGGATGCAAATAAATAACTGATGAGAGTTTTTTTCATTTATTCTCCACGAAAAGATGGCAAGGATGTCTTAATGGTGTAACAATAGATTCAGTGTAACAAGAGTTGCTGCAGATGTAGAGGAGTGATGACACTTGCTAGACTATCGTAGGATTAGAAAAAATTATTTTTTTGCTGTTGTTTTTATTTTGGGCTGTCAAACAAGCCCTAGGTCTGCAGTACAGAATTCTTCAGAACCAAAACCTTCGACAGTTCCAGTGGAAGCGGCTTCAGCACAAGAAGCGGCGGTGACAACGGCCCCTGTGATGACAAATAAAAACCTTGCACAATTTGTTCGAACACCAAGTCTCATTTACTTTGATCCAAACGGGTCTTTGAACGATATCACAGAAACCTTAGAGCTTTTGTCTTATGACGGGGCAACATTTGGTTGGACGATTCCTTTGCGTCCCGAACATTCGGGTTTTTTAATGCGAGAAAATTTGCTTCAACTCTGTATTGACGGAAAAAAGAAATTTTCTACGTCCACTAAAACTGTCAAAAGCAAAGCTTTTGAAGTCAGCAATTACCGCGATTTCGGACCGAAAGATTGCAGGGGAGTCTATGTTTATGAAGTCCTCTTTTTTGAAGAAGTGATTTTAAGATTCCAGATTTCGATTATGTAACTTGAGGTTATAAATACTTTCGAATCAATCCTAAAACAGTTCCTTTGATTTGAATTCGGTCAGCGGGTGCCCAAATGGATTTCATTTCGGAGTTCGAGGGACGCAGTTCAACTTCTTGGGTCGGTGTATGAAAATAAATCCGTTTAACAGTGGCTTCTTCATCAATTTTTGCGACGACAAGTTCCCCATTTCTACCAGAGGTTTTTTCTTCGACAAGTAAAAAATCACCATCAAAGATACCTTCATCAATCATGGACTCGCCTTTGACTTTTAAAACGTAAGAACGACTCGCATCTTTCACCATGTGGCTGGGAACAGTAAATGTTTCATCGAAAACCGTAGATTCCAATGGTTGCCCTGCCGCGACTTTTCCTAGAAGTGGCAGCACAATACCATCATTGGAAAAAACAAGCGAATCCCCTGAAGGTTTAGGCTGGAGGAGCGTTGGGCCTTGGGGACTCGCCGTTTGAATTCTCATTTTTGAAAGTTGAAAAGGGGATCCATGTTGATCATAAATCACATGAATGGACCTTTTCCCATTGGACGTAGTTTGCAAATAACTTTTACTTTGCAATTGCTTCAAATAATTCTGAACAGAATTAAAAGATGCCAGCTCAAAGTGATCACAAATTTCCTGATAAGTCGGCGAGTAACCATGCCGAACTTGATATTCAATAATAAACGAAAGAACATTCTGCTCTTTCGGCGTCAAAGGTTGAAGTGTTTTCTGCCTTGGGGAGGGGCTATTCTTACTTTGCATACATAAAACCTACATTGTAAGTTTTATGTAAGTCAAAGCGAAATTTTAAAACCTGGACCTTTGGGGGGGTGGTTTATGAAACAAGCTTTGATTGGATGGAGCCCAAAGTTTCGTATTCTATTTTTTTCTGTTGATAATGGAGTAAAATCGAATCGATGGGATTTGCAAAAATCAGTGCATCCAACTTGGTAATGGTGTCACTGATCCAAATTTGAT
>JBKCTJ010000087.1:0-3717 GCA_046318875.1 Pseudobdellovibrionaceae bacterium
CTGGAGGTCATTAATGATTTTCGGTAGATAGAACATGTGGCGTTCCGCAGGGGAGTTGAACCCCTGTATCTTCCGTGAAAGGGACGTGTCCTAGGCCACTAGACGATGGGAACGACGAAAAGTACCCTGAGATAGGCAAAAAAATTGGTGACCCAGGATGGACTCGAACCATCGACCCCTTCATTAAAAGTGAAGTGCTCTACCAACTGAGCTACTAGATCACGCCTCTAAGAGTTGTCTAATCTGCAGAAAAGTTTTGGTCGAGTCAACTAGAAGCTCAATTAAATATTTCATTTGCGAGGCTTTACAGCAAAATTTCTAGAACATTTGCACCGAAAAATGCATCGTAGGGCGATTTTGTGAGGTCCAACAAAACCGCTGGAATTTCTACCCTAATTTTTATTGAAATAAGGGCTTCACCCAAAGAGTTTGCTCACGGCCTGGCCCTACGGAAATAATATCAATAGGTTTTCCCAATTGCTTACCGACGTAGTCAATATAACTTGTCGTTGAACGTGGCAAATCCTTAAGGTTTAGCACTTTGGAAATATCTTCTTTCCAGCCCGAAAGGTATTCGTAAACAGGCTCGGCCATTTTCAAATCTTCAATATGAGTCGGCCATTCCGTGACGATTTCGCCATTAATTTTATACCCGTGGCATACAGCAATTTTTTCATGGCCAGACAAAATGTCTAACTTCATCAAAGCCAAATTTGTAATCCCGTTCACTCGGATGGCATACTTCAATGCGACTAAATCAAGCCAGCCGCAGCGCCTTGCTCGGCCCGTCGTTGATCCAAATTCGTGACCATCAGTTTGAATTTTCAAACCCACTTCATCTTGTAGCTCCGTAGGGAAAGGGCCTGATCCAACACGAGTTGTATAAGCCTTAAAAACACCAATCACTTTTTGAATTGACGTTGGCCCAACGCCAGCACCAGAGCAGCTTGAACCAGCCACTGTGGACGAGCTTGTTACAAAAGGATATGTGCCGTGATAAATATCCAGCATGGTCCCTTGGGCACCTTCGAAAACAACTTTTTTACCGGTTTTTAAGCCGCGATTTAAAACCAAAGAGACATCAGCGCATCTGTAAGGAGCAATTTTTTCTGCGAGCTTTAACAAGTCTGAATAGGTTTGATCGACATCCAAAGTTTCTGTTTTGTAATGATCTTTTAATAAAGCATTTTTTTCGATAAAACACATTTCCAATTTTTTACGAAGCGAATCTGGTTTAAACAAATCACCGATGGTGATTCCACGGCGAGCTGCTCGGTCTTCATATGCAGGTCCAATGCCTTTTCCAGTAGTTCCAATTTTATCATTTCCTAATGAGAGCTCACGCACTTGATCAAGTTTTCTGTGAATTGGTAAAATCACTGTCGCCAAATCAGAAATCAAAAGCTGCTTTGATTCTTTTAAAAAGCCACTCACTTGAAGCCCATCAATTTCTTTGACCAAAGCTTCAATATCAATAACGACTGCCGCTGCAATCACGCAAACAACATCGGGATGTAAGATTCCCGAGGGAATGGTGTGCAACACAAACTTTGTGCCATTGACGACAAGGGTATGACCTGCATTTGCTCCGCCTTGGTAGCGAACCACAAAATTGGTGTGCCCCGCAAAAACGTCGACCAATTTTCCTTTACCTTCATCGCCCCATTGGGCTCCGACCACGACGATCCCAGACATAGTTGACTCCTCGGAAGAATAACAAAACAGCGCTTTACAATCTCCAATCTTGGTCCAACGAGCAAAAGAAATTGCAGTTCAATGGTCGATTTTGCGATGGGTTAAGGTGAATCCGAGTTCATTTCTTCAAAGTACCATTGATCTTTGGGAGGAAGAGTGTCACTGGTCGCACCTTCCTGGAAAAATCGGATTAATTTTTCAACTGCCATTTGTGAGGCACGATCAATGGCATCAAGGGTATTGGCCCCAATATGAGGTGTTTTAATGATTTTGGGTTCAAGGCCCAAGGCACTTTTTGGGTTTAAGGGCTCATTTTCGAAAACATCCATGGCGGCGTACTGAAGGCGTCCGCTTTGCACAGCGGCAAGGCAATCTTGTTCCTGAATCACAGTGCCGCGAGACGTGTTAATCAAACATAAATTTTGTTTAGCAAGTGCAAACAATTCAGTATCCACCATGCCTTGGGTTTTTTTTGTTTTAGGCACATGAACACTAATGACATCACAGGTTTCAAATAATTTTTCAAGGGTAGCATGTTTTGTTTTATATTTTTGGAACACACCGTTTTTCTGATAGGGATCGCAACAAAAAACATTCATTTGAAATGCTTTGGCGATTTCACAGACGCGCTGACCGATGCGCCCAAAACCAACGATGCCATAATTTTTACCGCGCAATTCAAAGCCCAAAGCAGTTTCTTTATTCCATCTGCCGGAAGCTATCATCTCTTGGGTTTTTGGATAATTTCTGGCCATCATCATGGCCATCATCCACGTCAATTCTGCTGCACTTTCAACATTGGCTTTTGGAGTGTACATCACTGTGATACCCCACTTATTTGTAGCTTTTAAATCAATGTGATCAAAACCACTCGTGCAAGTGATGATCAGTTGCAGTTGCTTCGCTTCACTTAAAAGCTTCTCAGTAATTTGAGTTTTACTTCGGATGATCAAAGCATGAATGCCAAGCAGTTCTTGGGGTTGGGGCTGATGGGAAATTGAATTTGAAATTTTTAAATGATCCACGGCTTTCAATTGAAGCAAAGCGGATTCAGAGAGGCGGTCTGAGATTAAAACATTTTTCACAGCCAATTTTTTCCCTGATTATGTTTTTCCAAAATTTGATTCAGTTGTTTTTCATCAAGGGTCTTTGCTTGATGACCGAAGTCAGCAAGGCCTTTTTGTAAGTGAATAAAAAATTGAATCATTTCTGCTTTTTGAATGTAACCCATATGCCCAATACGTAAGATTTTACCTTTAAGTTGATCTTGGCCGCCCATGACAGTGACATCAAACTGTTTTTCTAAGTGCAAACGCAATTTCTGTCCATCTATGTTCGGTGGCAACTGCAGTGCTGTTAAGGAAGGACTTGGGCTTTTCGAATAAGCCGGTAATCCAATGAGCCCACCACACTCAGCTGTGAATTTTGCTCGGGCGGCAATGTCATGAAAAAGATTTTCTAAACCATGTTTAAAAATTAAATCCAACATTAAATCTAAAGCTCTAATCAAAAGCACGTTTGAACTGTAATAGCTCTCGCCCTGTTCGTTGGCTTTTTTTTCTTTTCTGATATCAAAATAATATTTTGGCAGCTTCGAAGTTACAATATTTAGCCAAGCTTTTTCTGAGAAACTGACAAGGCTTAAACCTGTCGGCAACATGAATGCTTTTTGTGATCCGCCGACGAGTCCGTCAATTTGCCATGCATCCATGGGCAGGGGCATAGCTCCCAGGGCAGTAATTGCATCGACCAAAAATAAAGTTTCGTGAAATTCAGAAATCATTTCGCCAAGTTTTTGGATGGGATGCAAAACTGCTGTTGAAGTTTCACAAGCTTGGCAGAGCACTGCTTTAGTTTCCGGATGTTCTTGAAGATGCATCTTGACCATTTCAATTTGAACGGCTTCACCCCAAGGAACTTGAAGCACAGTGGTTTGAAGTCCAAACACTTTGGCCATATCAGACCAACGCTCACCAAATTTTCCTGAAACTACACACAGCACGGGATCACCGGGCGAAAGAG
>JBKCTJ010000088.1:0-1949 GCA_046318875.1 Pseudobdellovibrionaceae bacterium
TGTCTCACCTCATCTTGGAAAATTCCGAGCTCATTTCTGGACAAAATTATTCTGAGAATTCTGAAGTGAATAAAATTTTGAACGATGAAAATTATTATTCAGTGATGCTTTATCCAGGCCGTCAATCCATAGACCTGACACCACTCAACACCGAAGATCGCCAAGTTCTTTTTCCACAAAATAAACAACTCGCCGTTTTTGTTATCGATGGCACTTGGGCAACTGCTCGGAAAATGGTGAGTCAGAGCATGAACTTAGCATCCCTTCCTCGGATTTGCTTCACACCACCAAGACCATCACAGTTCCGCGTTCGTAAGCAACCTCACCCACTCTGCTACTCAACGATCGAAGCCATTCACCACACCATCGAACTTATTGGAGATTCTCAAACATTTTCCGTCATGTCTCGAGAACATGATAAGCTTTTAAAAGTTTTTGATTTCATGGTGGAACGACAACTTTTTTTCATTCAGGAGTCTCTTTTAAACTCAAGAACAAGCACTTACCGTAAGCCCAATTCTAGAAATCTCCTTGTGCCAGTTCTTTGAAAAATGAAGATCCTGGCCCAAAGGACAGGGCCACGTATTAATAAATTATTTTCAACTTAGTTGCCCTCGATGCAATCCTCAGTCCGAATGCATACTGTGGACGAAAAGATTCGCTATCAGTTTTCATTTTTTGGCTTGAATCATAAAGCTTTACAAAAAATGCGATATTGGACATCACAGAACTTGATTCGCAAACCAGAAGGATCTTAAAGTCTTTCTTGATTTCAAGGTCCTTGGCCATTACCCTTTTCTAGGCACCTCACGATTCTTTGATTTTTCGATGAAGGAGACTCAATGTCCTCAGATGTTAAAAATGATCTCCAGTTGGACCCGGCTTTGGATAAAAAGGCTCAGGATTTTGTTGAGGCTCTGATCAATCTTGATCCCAAAGAAATCCAAGCAAGGTCATCTGGCAAACAAGCAGTTGAAAATGTAGGTCTTGATCTTCAAAGAAAAGCCGCTCAACAAAGTGAACTTTTGAAACAGCCCATCAAAAACTTATCAGCACGAGGAGCCGATGGGGGCGAAGTTTCAAATGCTTTAATAGATCTGAAAATGGAAGTTGAAGAACTCGATCCAGCGAAATTTAATTTTGAACCAGGCTGGTTTTCTCGTACCATGGGAAAAATTCCTGGAGTTGGCTCTCCATTAAAAAAATATTTTACAAAGTATGAAAGCGCCCAAACGGTCATTGCTGCAATTATTAAATCCTTAGAAAATGGCCGAGAACAACTCAAGCGCGATAATCTGACCTTGGTTGAAGACCAAAAAGCTATGGCAGAGCTATCAAAGCAGTTGGAACAAGCGATTAAGATGTGACAACTGGTTGATCAAAAACTTCAATATCAACTTGATCGACAAATTGAGCCCAACAGCGAAAAATACAAATTTGTTGCCGAAGAATTGCTGTTCCCTCTTCGCCAGCGCCTCATTGATATTCAGCAGCAGTTGGCTGTGAATCAACAAGGTGTCATCGCCACCGAATTAATCATGCGTAACAATACAGAATTAATTCGTGGAGTAAACCGCGCCCTGAATGTCACGATCAGCGCATTGCAAGTCGCGACAACTGTAGCCATGGCCTTAGCAAATCAAAAAATTGTTTTGGACAAAATTGAATCTGTTAACAAAACAACTTCTGATTTAATAGCTGGGACGGCAGCCCGCTTAAAAACCCAGGGAGTTGCTATTCACAAACAAGCATCCAGTGCACAAATCAATATGGATTCATTGAAAATGGCTTTTGCTGATTTGAAAATTGCCATGGATGATATTTCACAATACCGGATGAAGGCATTGCCACAGATGGCGCAGACAGTGGGCGAATTGGATCGCTTAACTGTTGAGGCTAAACAGCAGATTGAGAAAATTAATAAGGGGAATCAGGCTCAACCCCAAGTC
>JBKCTJ010000089.1:0-10977 GCA_046318875.1 Pseudobdellovibrionaceae bacterium
CGGTTTAATTCATCACCTAAAACAAATTCCGAAAACAAGGGTCCCTTGCGAAATTGAAATCGTTGTTCAGCAGAATTAAAAATCATCCCACCAGTGATATCGCTAGGAAGCAGATCGTTGGTAAATTGAATTCGGCTGTATTTAAAACCTAATAACTTTGAAACAGTCTGCGCAAGAGTTGTTTTTCCCACTCCTGGAACATCCTCAATTAAAAGGTGCCCACGAGCTAAGATGCCGAACAATAAAACTTCAATCTCTTTTTCTTTGTCGAGCATGACCTGCGATCCCAGTTGGATCACATTTAGAAACTTTTCTGCAAGGGCCTGAATCTTTTGTTGAAGAATTTCATTTGATTCATCTAATTCGCTTGTGTGCTGGTCACGCAATGAAAATATATTTGCTTTCACAAAATCCCCTGAAAGTTTTGACAATACCAAATCGTAAACTGCCTTGACAGTTCACCAGATCGGTAAAAATCAAATTTTTCAGGAGTACAGGAGTTCCACTTGGCAAAATCCATTGGGTTGCCTGGATATTTTTCAGTCGTTACAAAAAGCGCGTTTTTTCCCATCAAATGGACCAGCTCTGAACGCTGGACGACAGTATAGTTGCTGACTGCTGTTGCCAGCATGTATGTTTTTTGCCGGGCTCCCCAGTACGTTTGTGCAGTTGTTTCATATCGATGACTTGCAAGGAATGGGATATCACCAGTTTCTGTTTCAATTTGCTTTTGTTTATCGAGCAACCGCTGTCCCAGTTCTTCCCAGCCATGAAATTCATTACTGAGGTCATAAGTTGTTTGCCATTGTTTATCTGGTGCTAGCCATCGAAACATTTTTGGCCACCACGGGTAAATAAATGGAGAATAAATAACGATATTGATCGGAATAAAAAATGCCAAAACTGCAAGGGTAATTTTTTTTCTGTGCTTGCTTTGTGACCAAACAAATCCGGCACCAATGAAAAGTGTGAGGTAAGCAGCTCCGCTCCAGTGCGGTTTGTAATCTGCAAAAAAAGGCTGAGTATAAAAAATTAATAAAGTGGGCAGTGTCAGGCAAACCAGAAACTTCCATCTCATTTCATGCCTTCGTAAAATGCCTTTTGTCCATGTGGATACGGTTAAGACATAAACTGCAGGGGTTAAGAAAACAACTTGGGCCAGGAAAAAAACGAACCATCTTTCCAAACTGAATCCACCGCCTTGGTGTCGATCATGAAATTGGTATTTGAACCCTGGCCAGTCATATTGAACATTCCAAATAAAAATTGGAAGGGACAGCAAAGATGCGATTGCAAAACCAGTCCAGGGCCAAATGGAGAGCAAATCTTTTCTTTTCTTTGCATCAGCAATCATGAAAGTGCCAAATCCAAAGGCCAAAGTTGCAATAATAAATTTGGAATTTAAACCAGCTCCCATGACAAATCCCAAAATAATCCAAGACTTTTTTATCGACCATTGATCAGAAACGTATTTCCAAAAGACATAGACACCCAAAAGCCAGAAAAACATAAATGGTTGTTCCGGCGATGAAACGTAACCGCCAAAGCCAAAAAATGGAGAAAACAAGATCAGCGTTGTCGCAAAAAAAGCTGAAGATTCATCAAATAATTCCCGTGTGATTTTCCAAAGCAGAAAGCAAGAACCACAGAATCCCAGGACAGAAATGAGTCGAACAGCAAAAATCGTATCACCGAAGAGGAGCGTCGTGAACCATCCCATCCACGCAATCATTGCAGGATGATCAAAATAGGAAAGGGAGGCTTCCTTAGCCCAAGACCAATGATAAGCTTCGTCGTCAATCAACCCAATTGAAAACGAAAAAATAAGCCTAAGAATGAAAACAATCAGAAAAAACAGAAAAACTTTAGAGCGCTGATTCATCGTTTTATCGCCTTGAGCTCTTTCATGATCAGCGGTAGCTGATCAATGGCAACAGAATAGTGACCTTCGTCTTTGAAAGTAAAAAACTGTGAATGTGGGATTGCTTTGTTAATCAAAACAGAGTGTTGATAGGGAACAATAGTGTCAGAGGTCCCATGCCAAATGATTGTGGGATTTGAAATCTCAGACAAAGCAAATCCCCAATCAGAATTATAAATTTGCATATCGTTCAAAACATTTCCTGGATCTTGTTTGTATGAATGCCGAAATGAATTTCTGAGGATTGCTAAGATTGCTGGGTTTTGCATAATTGCCCGATCTCGCGGGGAAAGTCTTTGCGACATTTTAAGTAGAAACTTATCAGGGTTCTTGTCAAATTTCGCTATAATCTTACGATACACCATTTTCATCAATCTTGGATATTTATGCACTAGAAAAAAAAGTGATTTCACAACTGTAGAGAAAGTATTTCGAAAATCTTTTTCATTCAGGGGACCCAAAGGGCAAACAAGTCCCAATCCATAAACTCTGTCCTTGAAATAATATGTGCTTGCGAGTGCATAGGGAGCGCCACCCGACACACCAATGATATAAAATTTTTCATGTCGCAGGTGATTCGCAAGTTCTTCAATATCTTGAACAGTGGATAAAAGCGTTCGACCGGAATCAAAATCGGAATTTCCAAGGCCGGGGCGATCAGCTGCAATAATTTTAATTTTATACTCGAGGGCTTGTTTTTCAGCTATTTTTGCTTGAGCGTGGGAGCCGGGAAAACCATGAAAGAAAAAGCAGGGTATTCCTTCGGGATCACCAAAAACCTCATAAAAGATATTTCGCCCACTGGCTAATTTGAAAATCATAAATTATTGGAACATTTTCTGAATCATATTGTAAATGCTTTTGATCTGGGGACCTTTTTGATTAATATAGTTTTCCCCAGTGTATCCGTACCAATCCCAACAACCATTTGGATTGTTCATCTGCGCACTCTTAGCAATTTGAGGATATAAAACAACGGTTTGATTTTTTTCTGCCCACTCATTTAATCCTGTGTTGGTGACGAAAGTTTTTTGCAGATATTCATAACCCATCGCACAGCCGTGAAAACTGATATGGGCTGCACAAATTTGTCCTTGTGCGCACTTTTTGGGAATGTAAATAAATCCTTTTTTATCCAGTCCGGAATTTGCTTCTGCATATGGCGTTTGATCAAATTCGATTAAATTTTCTGAAAACTGAATTGGGTTTTGGTTGGTTAAATCTGACCCTTTAAAAAAATTCATAAAATCTTCGGCAAGATTGATACCACAATTATTTATCCAAGGTTTTGCCGAAGATGTGCATGAGTTCCCAAAGTCTTCAGTGATCCAGCCGTGACCAGATCCAATTTCGAAGTTTGTTTCAACTTGTTCAGGTTTCATCCATTGCAAAAGAAATTCTTGCAGTTTGGTTGATGCCTGGGGCCTGACGATGGAATCGGATTTTCCAGCATAAATGAAAGTTCGTGCAGATTTTAAATTCGACAGATCATCAATTAATCCTGCACTTGCCAATTGTTGTGCTTTGCGAAAATGGGTTTGTACCTGGATCGATTGAGGATTTGCCATACAGACACTTTGTGCTTTTTGGGAACTGCCTTCTGCGCAATTATAAATTCCTCCGGCAAGACTGGCAAAACCTTGAATCCGGGATGAGTGTGCCATGAAAAGTTGAGTCGCAAAAAATGCTCCAGAGGAAACTCCTGAAAGTGTGACTTTACCATTTAGAGTATTGAACTGGAGTTTGGTAGTTGTTACAGATCCTTGTGCTGCCAAGTGGAAAAAACAAAAAAAACAGAGGATTAAATATTTCATGACAGGGGCCGGCCTTTCCGCAATGATTAGTCTATGAACCAATCACCTGACAATATCTGGAAAAAGTGCAGTTCTTGCAAAAAGAATATTCACATTGGTGAAAAATATTATGTTTGCAATGTGTCTTCTTGCCAAGGGCAGCGGACAGGATATCAGTTTTGCAGCGTAGCATGTTTTGAATCACACCTACCAGGAGCAAGACATCGCGATGCCTGGGCTTTAGAGCGAAAAGCAACAGCGGAAACAGCAGGGGGTGCAAGCTCTGCAAGCATATCATCGACGAAGCAAACATTGATTGTGCGGCCGCAACAAGCAGGATCAGGATCTGCAGGTTCAAAAACCCCTTTGCCCCGGGAAGTGGTTATTATCGCATCACGATTGAAAGAATACATCAGCGCAAAGTCAGACATGAACACATCCAGCAATGTCATGGATGTGCTGTCAGATTATGTCCGTGTTTTGTGTGATCGCGCCATTGATCACGCCCGAGCCGAAGGGCGAAAAACAGTTCTCGATCGTGATTTTGATTTTTTAAAAAAGCTAAACTGATTTTTTAAAAATCATGATAAGCATTGTAAAAGTAAATCTTAATCCTCTTGGGCAACTTCTAGTTTAACTAGAAAGAATAGGAGATGCTCATCGCCAAATTGAGTCCTGCAAGAACAGTAAAAAATGTTTTGGCATTTGGATCCTTCTCAACAGATGCCGAGTAAACATTCAAACCGCCAGCAAATAAATGTGCAATCATCTGCACACGGCGGAGTCGATTTCTGCGTTCCTCTTCATTTTCCATAAAATTGGCAACCAAGGAACTTCGCTGAGTTTCCGACAAGTTTGTTTCTTTCAGTGATTCATAAAATGAATTGTAGTTATTTCCGTAGGATAAGCTTGCTATTCCATAGCCGATAGCTGCGACCCCCGCACTGCTGGTTAGTCCATAAACAAGTTTAGTTGCGGAGTCTTGAGTATTCTTAGCGGCAAACAAGCCCCCCAGCGTGACTAAGCTTCCTGAGATGATATAGCTCCAACCACGGATTTGATCTGCTTTTCTCAGTTCCTCCATGGCATTTTGCATTTCAGTCCAACTGCGAGCTGCATGCACCCTTTTTTCTTTTGCAGGAGCTGACCACGAGGTCGTTGTGAATTGAATCATTAAGAAGACCAAAAGTGATTTCATAATTCAACCCCTAAAAATAAGTAAATCTTTTTTGAATCATATAAATTTCCTGCTGCATCTTCTAAGCGTTCGTTGCGATGAACGATGCCCGTATTCCACCAAGCATTAAAGATACCGAAACCAGCTGCATGCTCTTGGCGAGCCAGACTTCCAAAAATACGAAGAATACCAAATTCATAAAATGAACCCAAAGTGAAAGGTTCGAGGCCACGTTGAATGTATTTATCGTAGTGAATATCCAGGCCTAACCCCAGTCTGCCATAAGTGAGCTCAGGTGTAATGCTGGAAGTGAAGTGGTACCTTGGAACAAGAGGTACTTCCGCATATTTTTGATGAGTAAATCCCACATTGGCTGCTAAAATTGAAAACTCTGGATTCCAAAAATTTCCTTGTGGGGCATATAGAACCGCTGGCTCAATAAATAAAAGATGTTGTTCTTTGGGTTCAAATAATTTATTTCCATCAGGAACCAGAGCATCTGTCAGAAAAAAACGTGATGCCACAAAACGACGATGAATATAGCGAAGCTGAATTCCATAGGACCAATCATCTGCCATATAACTGCCGAACTGAATTTTTGCAGTTTCTTCAACTGCTGCATATAAGGAAATTTCGGGAAGAGCTTGGTTTTGAAATGATGTATTGTAATTCGCCTGAAACGGAGACACAGACCAACCGAAAGTTTCCTGTAAATATCCTAATTCAACTTTGGCTTGAAGCTCATCATTTTCACGGCGCTGAAAAAGAGTTTGAATGGTGTCCGAATTGGCGCGACCTTCTGACAAATCCATAGCTTCCTTTAAATAGGTCACATTATTGCCTAGGTTCAGATTTGCTCGAATTTTTCGTTCACGTTCTTTGGCGATAAAAGCTGGATTGCAAGGCAATGAATCCGCGGGCAAGTCGAAGGCAAAACAGCTTAGTCCCAAACCTTGGCCAAGGAAACTGTTTGGACCTGAAAGGGACCTGGCGGGTGCTTCAAAGGCAAAGCTGGCAGGGACAATCATGAGAAGTGTGAGGAAACCAAAGATTAGTTTGGACACAAAGACTTCGCAATCGTTTGGTGAGTGTTCATTGCTTGCAGAAAGTTCATTCCTAAAATCAAATCTTTTCTTAAGGTTTGGTAATGAACATTGTTTTCGGGATAAGCTTGGCCGGCGTCATTCAGCCCATCGCTAATCAAAGACAGAGTTTGCCATAACCAAGTAGCAACGGCAGGGGCTTCGGGTTTGCAGAAATTAAAATTAGTTTTTGACCAAGATTGAATCAACAATTCACCACGGACCACCTCTGATTTTAAAATGATGGCAGCTAATAAAGCCCGATAGAGCTTGGACCCTGGTGTCGTGACATTTGTGATCACGACTCGTGCTCTTGCGAGGTCCGAGCGCTGAGAAGGGCCAATTGAGGGAATTTTATCTGCTCGTTTTTGCAGTTGCTTCAGTTCTTTGTGTTGTTTGTTCACATGTCGAATGAAATCCATTCCGCGCTCATCTAAACCTTCGGGAATTTGATTTTGTGAAATCAAATCAGGGAAATCTTGTGGTTTTTTATTTTTCACAAAAGCATCAAAACCAACTAGAAAATCAAAATAAGTTTCCACTCGAATTCCTGATCTCCCAGCATAGGCCGAAGCAAGGGTCATTCGCGCCCTTTCGCTGTCATTATTTTGTAAAGATTCTTCTAAAATTTGGATAGCCGACGAATATTGACCCTGGTCAATGTATTGATTCGCTTGAGAAATTTGGTTTTCTTGCGAGTTTTTGTCTTCGGCTTTGTTACAGCCTGAAAAACTGAGACAGCAGAAGATCAAAAGACTGGTGATTTTTTTCATCACGGGTACTTTACTTGAGGGTATTTTTTTTATCCATGTTTGCTTTGGGATTGGAAAATATTCAGAGTTTTCACCAAAAGTTAGACATGGTTTGATTTATGAACTCCCTTAGGTCATGAACAAGGGATGAAAAACAGACTCAGACTGATCATTTTGTTTACACTTTCCCAAGTGGTCTTGCCGGTTCAAGGGCAGAATATAAACTCAGGTTATTTAGCAGCCCAAGTCATGATGGCCAATGTTGGTTTATCGACAAGCTCACATGTTGATCAACCTGTGGATCAACAGGTTGATCAAGCAGTCGTAGAACAGCAAAGTTCCGTCGATGAGTATGACCTTGTCCGAGTGAAGTTGGAACATTCACAGCTTGGAACCACTCGATTGTTGTTGAAGGGACCTCGAGGTTTTTTTCATAATCAGGATCAGTCGCTCAGGGCGATGATGATTGTTTCTGGTTTTTTCACGGGGGATCAAAGCATCATGCTTTTAGGTTCTATTCCAAAAACAGTTTTAGTTGGATTTGAATACCCCTTTCAAGTTGAAGACTTTCAGAATAACCCCAGTACGATTTTGCAATTTGTCCGCTTAACACCGGGTCAAATTGCTTTGGCACTTCACTGGTTAGCTTCACAAACCTGGATCAACCCAGATCGATTGTCAGTGATGGGGGTCAGTCTTGGTGGGGTGTTTTTGCCATCCGCCGTAAACATTTGCCAGCTGATGGGCGTCACTTTTGAGAAAATAATTTTTGTTGGGACTGGAGCGGATGTCAATTCAATTTTGAAATTCAATTTGAATCAGTATTTTTCAAAGAACCAGTCTGCTCTTGATTTCGTTGTTGGTCTGATGCAAGCGCCAATGTTGCTTGCAGATCCGGTTCTTCACTTGCCACTTCTTAAAGGTTCTTTTCTAATTGTTCAATCAGATCAAGATACAGTGATTCCCAGAGAATCTCAAAAAATGTTATTTGATCATCTGCAAAATCCAAAAAGTGAAATGATCATCCCAGGTCCACATATCAACTCGGATCAAACAGAGATGATTCAAAAAATCCAGCAGATTGTTTTACAAAGTTTTGAATAAAAAAAGAGCTATCTGTCTATATTGCCCCAGTCAATTGATATTTTGGATTCTTGCCCCGGAAACTATTCTAGCAAACAACGTTGAATGTTTTCTTTTTGAGCCAGCCCATCTGCATAACCCATTTCGATGAGTTTCGTGCAAAATTCAGGCTCAAAAAGAAGGTAGCTAATAATTTCTTTTGCATCTTGCAGAGATCCCAAAGCACGAATGGAATATCGAATGAGATGTGGCAGCTTTTGCGAGTTTTCTTGGGCTAATTTTGCAATATCAATTGTCGGTGAAATTAAACAGTAATCAATTTTGCTGAAACTGTTATTTTTATTTGTTTGGAACTGTTAACTGATTTTATTGATGTAATCCATTCTTTCTAAATCCACTTCGATTCCGTCCAACATCACCGCATTCAAAAGAACGTTCATGACTCTTGCAACGCTGGGTGGTCTGAGCGTCTCTGATTTTGGTTGATGGATATCTAGTTCCAAAACGTCTGCGGATTTTCGAACACCAATGACAATCAGTTTTTGTGCCCCAAGATCAATGGCCGGCCCGCAAGGGGATTGGTTTCGTATGCAACCATCGCCGTAAAACGCCATTCCAACTTGAGTCGGCGGAAATAAAAGTGGAATTGCAGAAGATGCCATGACATGTTCTGCCTTTATTTCAACTTTTTCTGAATGTCGCCGCGGTCGGCTCCACATTTTGATACCTTGAACTCCGTGAACAAAAGTCACTCCAGAAGAAGTTTGGTAATCCATTGCAGTAACGGCAGCTGCTCGCAATTTTCCAGAATCGATATTTCTTTGGATCTGAGAAAAATCAATATTGTGGGCCAATAGCTCGCCCAGTGGTTTTGTATCTAGCAATGAACGGTCAGCAACGTTTCCGCGAAATCGACCAACGGAAAGTTCCTGGATCCATTTCAGCCCAATTCGGCCCAAAGAGACAGGATCAGTAAAAAAAACTTGGTCCGTGGTCAGTTGACTCCACATTTTAACAAGGTCTTGAGTGGTTTGATAAAAGTCTTCAGAACCTGCGGCTAAAAAAGCTGTATTGATCGCGCCTGCACTGACGCCTGTGTATACTTTAAATGGATGAGCTAAACCCAAGTCTCGGCTGATTTCGGCTATGGCCGAGAGAACGCCAACTTGATAGGCGCCCCGTGCCCCACCGCCAGACAAAACCAAACCAATTGTTTTCATGGGTTTCCTTTAAGTACCTAATTTTATTTGGTTGTTCATCACTCGTCAACATCACTCGTCAGTGGTGGAGATTCAAGGCCTTGGTCTGTTTAATTTCATCAGATTTTTCTTTGTGATCCGAAGACAAAAATTCGAACTAGAGAAATACGAAATGATTCCTAACGAAACCAAACTTTTTACGAACAAACATCAAGTTAAACCAACAAAATCTTAACCACATCGGCATTGCTTGGCTTTCGGCGTTCCAACGATACTTGATCCATGTGAAAGCCATCATTTTTTTATTTGAATTTGCTTTTGACGGAGGATTCGATGAGCCCACAAAAATTTTATATTCTTTCAACGATGGTTTTATTTCCCTTTTGCATTTTTGCATCGTCAGGCCATGTTGAATTAAATCCCTACAGAGATTCAATAAAGATTTCCGATCAGGTCAAAATAGAGGAAATCCAAATCATTTCAGTTAAAATTAAAGATGTGATGACAAAATTTTCCTTTGATCAAAAAACCTGTGCCAATGTTGGAGAATATTGGCAAACCCATTCAAATGGTTGTCATCAAGAGGAGTCAAATCAACAAGATTCTGCTTTAATCGTCTCGGTAGAGATTCGATCGACATCGATTGATTCAAAGCAAACACCTAAAGTGGTTCAATTTATTTTACCAGTGACATCAGTTTCCGAAGACCAGTTAGAAGCAATACAAAATACATCCCAAGGATTTGATTGGTTTGGAAAAAAGTTGAAACTCAATGCTGAAATTGCAAATTCCTTATTTTTACTGAAATTGAAATCTGAAGAAAGTGAATTGGTCAGTATTGTGAACTCTTCGTTGGATAAACCTCAGTACAAAAGGGTTAAGTTTTTGAAGGCGTTTTTGACTGTGAGTGTTCGTTAAAAATGTTGATTTCTCAATATCACTTCGCGGGTGATTTATAAAACATAACACCCCAAAAAGTGTCCGGATTAAATTGTGTTTTAGTGTCCGGTTTGGTTTGAATTACTCATTAGGGGCAAGGGTTGCCCGTGATACTTCGGAAAATTTCACTTTCGCTCTCAATCAATTTCTCTATTGAGCGTTGCCGATAGCAATCCAATCAAAATCCATGGGGGTGCTCTCATGTTGGTAAGGTGAACATCCTTGATCAAATGGAGAAATCGAACTCATTACGGTGAAGTGTGTTGGTGTCACGTTAACAACGGACACGAAGGCTTGATCAGAAGCTCCATAACAACATGTGCAATAAGTGAAGATGGATTCGCCTAAGGCAGTGACTAGAACTTTGGGGGTGGAAGTGTAGCTTTTTGAGAAATTAACCTGCTTTGTCCAAGAGGATGAGCAAAAACTAGGACTCGCCGTAGGAATTGCACATACCCATCCACCCACATTTCTACCACCTTCAAAGTGGGTTTGGTTTGTTGCGCCCTGACAAGAGGTGATCACTGATGTGGTAGGAACAGAGATATTTGCAATGAAACTCATGGCAATTTTTATTGGCTTGAAAACTCTGATCAGTTTAGACTCATCGAAGTTTATTCTGATATGACCTAAAAACATATCCCCGGTGCGAGATTCCAGTACCAGTTCAATATTTCTAACAACAAGATTATTCGATAGATCAGTTCCGGCTTCCACTAAAACTGGCCCCAAGACTGGCGGGGACCCACTTCGAACAAATGAATAAATCGGGCGAGAAAGTGGTATCACGATGGGCGTTGCTGCGGAGATGCCTGTGGTATTAAATGTAATGGGATTTGGATTTGCGATCAGGTGTTCACAGACAGCCCTGTCTGCAAAAGAGGAGATTAAAATACGCTCGGTTTCTAGAGCATTTAATTTCTGCTGCATGGATTGCGTTTCCCTGCTTTGGTTTGTCAGCATCGTTGCGAAGGCCAGAGCAAGAAAACACATTAAAGAAGCTGAAATCAGAACTTCAACTAGAGAAACTC
>JBKCTJ010000090.1:0-2123 GCA_046318875.1 Pseudobdellovibrionaceae bacterium
GGTGGCGCTGAAATCGTCATGATTTTTGATACAGCGGCCGGAGAAGTTTCTCCAAGATATTTTAAGACCCTCATCGACCCTAGGTAGATCCAGTTGGCTCAAAAATTTCCCGGTAAATTGGGTTATTATTCCAAGGGAACACAGCCTGCTTTTTTCAACCAGGAATTCAAGTCGTCACCATGGTGCGGAGTTGGTGTGGATCATCGATGGGATTTGCCAGCAAAGCTGAAACTTAAAGAACCAGGTTTCATTCAAGGGAATTTTGATCAAAGTCTTCTGTTTTTGGAGACATCAGATTTCAAGCAACACCTGACTCAATATTGGAATAGCTATAAGGAACTGACACCCCAAGAAAGATCAAATTGGGTCTGTGGCCTTGGCCATGGAGTCTTGCCGAAAACTCCCGAAAAACATGTGAAATATTTTGTTGAATATGCTCGCGAAGCATTGGGCTAGAAAAGGGAAACCATGAAACAATCAATGGATGACTTATTAAAAAAATACGATATTCCTGCCCCGAGGTATACAAGTTACCCCACAGTGCCTTATTGGGAAACAAGTCCAACTTCAGCTTCGTGGTTAAGTCATCTTTCTGAAGTCATGGCAAATCCCAAGGCGACTTGGTCTATGTATTTACATATTCCATTTTGCGAAACCCTTTGTACTTTTTGCGGATGCAACACCATCATCACAAAAGATCATAAAAAAGAAACTCCTTATGTGGATTTGATTTTAAAAGAATTTGATATCTATTTGAAACATGTTCCAGCTTTTTCAAGACGTCCATTAGGTCATGTTCATTTGGGTGGAGGAACACCCACTTTTTTAAGTGCCAGTGAACTTGAAAGATTAATGAGCGGTCTTTTTTCTAAGATTAAAAAAACAGAAAATCACTTTGAAGCTTCCATTGAAGTTGATCCTCGACGAACAAACGAAGAACAATTGCAGCGCCTCCATAGCTTAGGTTTTAATCGCATCTCCTTGGGCGTTCAAGATTTTGAACCCGAAGTTCAAAGACTTGTGAATCGAATCCAACCATTTGAGATGACAAAACAGATCACCGAGCTTTCCAGAAGTCTTGGATATCAATCAGTGAATTTTGACTTAATCTATGGACTAGCAAAACAGACTCCGGAATCCATTGCCCAGACTGCAAAAAAAACAGTGGAGTTAAAACCTGATCGCATTGCACTGTATAGCTTTGCCTTAGTGCCTTGGATTAAACCTGCTCAGCGGCTGTTTAAAGACGAAGATTTGCCAGTGGCTGCTGCAAAACGAAAGCTCTACGAAATTGCTCGAGAAATTTTGCTCGAAGGCGGCTACGTCGAAATCGGGATGGATCATTTTGCTCTGCCCACAGACTCTTTGGCAAAAGCTGTTTATTCACAAACACTGCATCGGAATTTTATGGGTTATACGGATCAAAAATCTGACGTTTTGCTGGGCTTAGGTGTCAGCAGTATCTCCGAATCCCCTTCCGTCTTTCATCAGAACGAAAAAGTTCTTCCGTTATTTGAACAAAAAATTCTTACTCAAGAACTGGCAACTTTGCGTGGGCATCAGTTAACTGCAGAAGACATTGAAGATCGACAACAAATTCTGGAGTTTATGACGGCCTACGAAGTTCGCTTTAAATCACCAGAACAGGCGGAGGATGCGAAGATTTTTCTAAGCTCCATGATCAGCGACGGCTTAATTGAAATTGATTCTGAGAAAATCAAACTGCTGGATGATGGAAAACCTTTTTTGCGAAATGCTTGTTTGTTTTTTGACCGGCGTCTTCGTGAAAAGCAACCTCAGACACGGATTTTTTCACAGTCCATATGAAAGTCAAAATCATCGGCGCAGGCTTTTCAGGTTTAACCCTCGCTTATTTTCTGACTGAATCAGGAACAAAGCCCAAGGATATTCAAATCATAGAAAAATCGTCCTCTGTGGGTGGTTTGATTCAATCCCATGTGATGGATGGATATTTGGTGGAAACTGCAGCTAACGCTATTCTTGGAAATCACGAACTTGAAAAAATGTGTTCTCGCATTGGTATTCAAATCCTTCCCCATTTGAAAAGCTCAAAAAGAAGATTTATTTTTGTCGATGGACCAAAACAGTTTCCACTTCCATGG
>JBKCTJ010000091.1:0-4802 GCA_046318875.1 Pseudobdellovibrionaceae bacterium
TGTTCCGTTTCACTTAGTTTGACCGGGTTTGTTTCAGGTACTTTGACCACCTGATTTGTGAGGGTTTATTTTGATTATTATTCGTTGTCAATTTCCTTGAATGCAATTCTTCCTTTCATTCGGTGACTGGGCCCTTCAAAAATACAAATGTGAGCGTTTTCGAACATTCGATCGATCGCAGCTCCGGCGAGGATGGGGTCGGTAAAAACTTGTGGCCACTCTTCGACATCGCGGTTACTTGTGAGGATCATCGCGGAGTTGTGCTTGCGCCGATCAAATAAATCAAAAATTTCTTCACTCACATCCCGTGGCATTGTCACAACTCCCCAATCATCGAGGATCCATAACTTTGATGTCAGGATTTGCTTGAACAAAATATCAAGCCGATTCGCCTCACGCGCTTTTCTGATTTTTGTACCAAGTCGTTTTACACTTGTACAGTAGACACTATGTCCAGCTTGCGCAGCAGCCATTCCGAGTGCGATTGCAAGATGACTCTTGCCAGTTCCTGGAGTCCCCAAAAACAGCGCGATTTCGTTGAGCTCGATAAATTTTAAATCTCTCAGCGCCTCAATTCTTTCGCGCGGAAGTTTTTTGTTAAAATCCCAGTTGAACTGCTCAAAACTTCTTCGCTCTGGGAACTCGGCTTTTTTAATTCGTCTCTCGATCGCATTATCAGCTCTTCCATCAAGTTCAATGGACAAAATTTCACTGAGCCACTTGATATCTTGACCTCTTTTTCCTTCGCGGATTTTGGCTTCAACTTCGGCGGCTGCCGTTGGCATTCGTAGCTGTTTAAACTGATCTCGTATTACATCGATTGTCATCGTTAGTTTTTCCTTTCTGATTCAGTTTGACTGTGAACCAGGCGTAAATAGTTTTTATAATCACTCATTGGACGCGCAAATTTACCTCTCATTGTTTGCGCGGTTGAGATCTCTTCATTTTGATTTTCTTTTGGTTTGGGCGTTGCCATGATGTTGAGTAACTGTTGGACTGTTCGCAGGTTGACTTGCGAGAGATCAAGTGCTGATAAACAAGCTTTATCTATATCAGATGAGCTGTACTTTTTGTTTAATGTCAAAAGACCCCAGACTGATCTCGTGTCAACAAAGCCGGAACCTCTCGCTAAAATAATCTCCACGAACCTCTGAACATTTGCACCAATAGCTCTTGCTTGATTTAAATAATGTCCATTGTCTCGCAGTGTCTTCTCCCAAGGCTCTTTGTAATGATCCTTGCACGCTTTACTTATGAACTTGTCAGAGATTCGATCGTAGACTTCAAGTAATCTGCCTCGGCAGTAAATAGCGACTTGCGATTGATTTCCAATGACCAGTGCGATCTCTCCCTTAAGGCTTTGATCAATTCGGTAATATTTGTTTATAAATCGAACGTATCCATCGGCGCGGACAGTTGAGCGGACAATTGTTTCAACTTCATAGCGCATTGTTGGAAGGGATTTTAAAACGGCTGCTTGATCATTTAAAAAGACATCCAATGGTTTTTGCAAATGCGTGCCGTGCTTGCGCTCGTTTGCAATGGCCATCTTTCTAGAGATATGCTCCTGCGCGTTTTTTAGTGTGTAGTTTGATTTATCAAAACTTTCAAAATGGCGACGCTTCATTGGCACCATTCGCTCAACCTTGCCTTTTTTCTCTGGTGATGCTGGCGGCAAGGCCTCAACCACGAACCCGTAATGAGAGGCAAATCGTTCAAAAGCTGGATTTAAAAATGGCTCATAGTTTGAGGCCTCTTGTACAAATACTTTTGGATTATCGGATGTGACTTTGCGGGGAACCCCGCCGAGCTCTTCAAACATACTGATCAGCACTTCAATTGTTGTTGTAAAATCTAAACGCTCCACCACGCGGGCCATCTCAAATCGACTGTGACCAAGTATGCCGATAAAAATCCAAACTGTTTTTTTCTTCGCCGTGATAGGATCGATCACATCAAACAATTTACCCCAGTCCACCTGCAAACACTCGCCAGGTGCGTGAACAAATTCAATGACATTCCTGGGAGGAGCCGATCTCATGAGTTTGTTGCGGTGGATGTATCGATAAAAATTCGAACGAGGAACAGTCAGCGGAAGCTCTTCAAATATACTTTGTGGACTCCATCCAAGCTCAATGCGCTCCTTGATCCAACTGCGCTTCGGTTCTAAAACTGTATCGGTCTCGATGGTTTTTTCACTCCGACCATCTCGAAGTGGAAAGAGGGCCTCAGGATATGGGGGTAATTCGCGCGATGTTGCTATATATGTTTTGTTTATCTTGCATGCCAAAGTCACATACCCATGTTCGATGGCCATGTCGCGCACTTTGATCACGTATCCCTTACCTTTGCCTGTAGATTTTGATAACGAGGTGAGCGATCGTGCCTCTCGTAGTCCTTCGACGATTTTTCGATCCACTGTGATCTTCTCCAAATCCTTTTTGTTTAGTTTCCCTATGCTATTTCCTTGCTGTGGTTAAGTTGCTTTTCCAACAGCTTAGCGCATGAGGCCAAATGGAGAAAATTTGCTGAAAACGTAGACAGATGACCCGGTCAAATTAGGTGGGATTTAGCCCCACCTTAACCGGTCCACTTACGTGGGATTTGCACCCCCTAAAACCGGTCAAACTTGGTGGGACTGGACACGTTGGACTCATTTGGCTTTTTCCAACATTAACTGATGAATCTGTGCCCTCAATCTACTCATTGTTTTATCATTGATTGATCCAGAAAATTCTCGACCGTCATCGGTTTTTAAAATGAAGTCCTTGGCACCAATCAGTTTACTATCGAAAATCCGAATCTGCGGCGCAGCTTTATTATTTTTTTCTGAAATTTGGCCACGAATGATCTTGATCATCTTAGAAAAAATTTGATCTGTTTCTTCTGAATGACTAAGAGTCTTCCCTAACGTAAGCGCAATCGATGGCGTAGACAAATGCTTGTACTTTTCCATAAATTCAACAAGTGCCTGTGCGACAAGATCCTGATTTTTAATTCCCTTAAATCCCGTAGAAAATCCTCTGAAGTCTTCCGCGACCCCGCGATAAGTTCGAAAACTGACTGTTTCCAATTTTCCATGAAACAATTTTGTATTGAGATCAAGACGCTGTGCCTTTGATCTATGCCCTACTAATTCTTTTAGAGCACTCTTCATTTCCAGCAGTTCTTTAAGTGGCTCGATGTATTGAGCGAATTCTTTATTCAAATGAACCTCCGTTTTTCATTTCACTGAAAAAATAATACTTTTGCAATACTTTAATATTACTTCTAGAAAGGTCCCAACTATGGGCGGGGAAGACAATACGTTTAAATTATCGAAATAAACTTACGAATAACTCGGAAAAAGTTGACATCCTCAGTTAAATCCAATGATTATAGCAGCAGTCATGAGAGTTCGAATTTGCTCAAAGCACCTTATTTTTCTGCCTTTCTTTATTTTCAGCCTCACTCTCCATGCAAAATCGGCTGACCAAAATTGCGTAACCTGGTTTAATGACGGTAAAATCAAAGTTGGATCAAAAAATTGCCAGCTCGAATGCTCGACCTTGATGACCGATTTGGGTACATTTATGTGCCCCAACCAATGCGACATGCTCTGCAAAAGCGCTGACAAAAAAAGTATCCTCGGAAAAATCCTCTATTACCCTGGATTGACACCGGCTGAAAAAAAGCTTGTTGAGAAGAATCCAGAGGATGCATTAATTGCCTTTTTTCAAAAGACTCGTGCGGAGTGGTCCTCTGGACGTAACTTTCCAGAGCAAGGACATAATGATGAGGGCGATGCTTTCCGACATTTCATATGGGCAGGCTTGCTCACAAAAGAGCTGGGACCTGAAAAAACAAAAGAATTTCTGAGCGCTCATGAAGCCAATCCACTGCAGCCTGATTCAGAGCGCGACATGGATCAGTTTAATAATGAAAAAGGTGCTTCTTCAGCACAAAGTCTCATCTCAAATAAAAAATGGAGCATAGAAAATCTAGAAAAATCCGGACTCGATTCTTTAAGGTCAAAAGATCTTAAAGTCTTAAATCCTGGATTGAAAATTCCCGAGGTGCCAAAATGAAGTCATTCACTCTAACTATCGGCGGCTTACTTTTCATCTTTCTGTCAGTGTACACTCTTGCGGATACTTTTTTTCAATCTGATTTCATGAAACCAGATCAAGCTGAAAAAAAATGGGGCATTAAATCGCTGGAAAAAGATGTTTTTCGAAAGGGCGACCACGCAAAACGTCAGTCCATGGCTGTCGACATCGTCAAGAAAAATTTGTATGTCGGTAAGCCAATGAAGTTGGTACGCCACGAGCTTGGAGATCCAGATAGCTATTTCTTCAGTGATACTATCTATGCTTATAAAATTATGCCTTTCCCGGGAGAAAATAAGGAAAGTTGGCATCTCATCTTTATCCCAGACGAGAACTTGGAAAAAGTTAAAGAAGTTAAAATTCACAAGAAGTGCTGCTACAAGCTACCTTTCTAAAGGAACCAATTTTTCTGCGAAAAATTTCTTCGATTTTCAATTATCAATTTTAACCGTGTTTGCGAAACTTGGCGGCACGCTTTTCAATTTTTCGAAGCTCTGATGTCTTTTCAAATTTGCCGTTAGGATAAAGATAAATCATCGGGTGAACATCCCTTTTTCAACCAAACCTCTTTATTTCTATATAATAATATATCCTATATTTTTATATAAGTAAAGATTTGATAAGGGGTTTGGCTGATAAGTTCATCTTTTTTTTACCAAAAGGATATGTGAAAAGTCTAAATATGAATATAAACTTGATAGGGTCAATATAGAC
>JBKCTJ010000092.1:0-2450 GCA_046318875.1 Pseudobdellovibrionaceae bacterium
CCCAAAACAAAGAACTTTTGATTTCAGCTAGCGTACGTATCAAGTCCATTCTCAATGATCTTTTGACGAAAAAGCAAAATACTATTTATGCCGAAGCTTTGACGTTCAACAGAGATTTAGAAACAAAAATCGTCCCCGCAATCAACAGTATAATACTAGAAAAAATTAAAGCATATCCAACAGTGAAAATTGATTTTGTTGAACCGACGATTGAAGTTTCAGTAAATATACCACTGTCAGATTTTCAAAGAATGATTTCAAATCTCTTACAAAATTCAATCGAGTCAACGGTAAATATTAAACATCCTCAAATTGATATTCGAATTGATTCTTTCCCAAAAAAAGTTGTGGTCTACCTCGTAGATAACGGCTGCGGAGTACCTGCAAGTGTCCTTAAGAAGATCGGGGAAAAAGGTTACACCCATGGGAAGTCAAATGGAACAGGACTTGGTGTTTACTCGTCTAAAAGCCTCGTTCAAAAATATGGCGGTTCTTTCCAAATTTCATCTAGTGAAACAGATGGTACAATTGTGTGTCTTACTCTTTTACGAAAATCGAATGACAACTGAATTTGAAACTTCTAAAAATCAACTTTGTAATAAAGAGTATTCTCTAAAACAAACTTGAGTAAGCTACCAGCGCCCCTCTTCACCCCAAATGGAAAGCATAGTGCCTCGTTACTTAAAGTATCAAACTCAGTACGAATATCTGCTCAATTTTTACTGTTTTGTCTTGCAATTCCGTTGCGCGTCATACTCCTCTTTTGCGATTTTGTTTAAGAGATTTGCATCAACATCGACGAGGTCTATTGGTCGCCCAGTTCCCCCTAAGGATACTCTACAAAGCATATTAGAGAATTCAAAATACATATCTCTATAGTTTTGATCGAATCGAATAGTAGGATTACCTCGAGCTCCGCCCTGCCTAAAAACCGTGATCAAAGTTTGATTTACCTGTTGATCTTGAGAACGCTGGTAGGTTTCAAATAAATTCGTGCCTTCACGGAGCAATTGATAGCAAAGAGAACTGCGAATGACATATGTGATATCTTCAGCTTCCTGCACTCTGCAAATGGCATTATTGAATCTATAAAAAATTTGATTATTTGAATACGCCTTCCGAGGTTCGCCAACCACTTTATATTTTGTTCGTAGGCCTTGGATGAGGTCTCGTTCCCAATTTTCTCGTTGTAAATGACTAAATTCGTATCCAGGCCCGTGACCCTGTTCCGACCCAGGCACACGCTTCTTATCCTCTTGGTCGTGGGTCTGCTGCGCCTGAGGGGTGACTTGCATTGAAGAGCGACTCGCGCAACCAAAGCTAAATAAAAGAATAAAAATTGTAAAAAATAATGTTTTCATTGATACGGTTCCTTCTTAAGTTAAATTTATTTATAATCAAGTCTGCAGCTTTTGTACGATCTAGAAATCTTTTGCGTTTAGAAAACGAATCCTCCTCATTGTTAAATCTTATATACTAAAGCAAGCAGTGTATACAGATCTGGGGCGGCAAAATTAATTCGTATCACTTTTGGATACTCAATTTCGACCGCTCAACGGAGAAAAAATTCAAGATTGATTCTAAGATTTTAGTGTCATGAGCCAGGCATCAAATTCGCCAACAGCACCAATAACACCCAAGGTTTTTACTTTTAACTTCATCCTGCGCTCTACTGCAGAAATCGTTCTGTATTTATGTAATATTTGGAGCAATTCAGCTTTAAATGCTTTTGTAGAATTTATTGTAAGACATGTTTCAAATGGCCATACAAATCCATCCTCAAGCTCGTTCGCATGCTGTGGCGGATGGGGATACATTCTCATCAAATTTTGAAAAATAAGGTTAGAATGGAGTTCATGATAGGCTCGTACAATTGGACCCTGCCGTCTCCAGCGAAATGGACCGTGGATGATAATGTCGACTCTGTTTCCAACATGTAAATCTAGAATGCGAAGAGATTCCATTTGACGAAGAACTCGGATCAAATTTTTTTCTGGAATTTTGGCTACGGCCCTAGCCTCTTCCAAATCAAGACCGATTATTAATTTTATAAAAAACAAAAAATATTTTGGATTTTTAGCAAAGAATTCCTCCTGCGGAATACTGTATTCTTCCGAAGCGATACGTCCTTGACCTCCAATATTGATCGGCCATGAAAAATCGATCTCCAAGATTTCAGCAATGCGTTGAATATCTCGAAGATTTATAACCCTTGTGGTCATCCAACGTTTCACCGTAACTTCTGATACCCCTAGTTTTTCACCCAAAATTCGATAGGTCATCTTTTTAGAGCGAAGTTGAATTTTTATGTACTTTCGAATTTTTGCCAGATTTAGATCTGAATGGTTGTTGGAAGACTTTGCTGACATAGTGCCTAGGATTCGCTTTCTTCATTTCGGGGTTTGCCCCCAGCATAGTTGAAATTCAAAGATTGAGTGGCGCAACCATTC
>JBKCTJ010000093.1:0-4757 GCA_046318875.1 Pseudobdellovibrionaceae bacterium
CCTTGAATCTTTCTGCGAGTGAACACGACGAAGTTTTTCCATTTTTTAAATGGAATTTGTTTTCAAGCTTACATAAAAGTGTTGTGGAATTTGAAGTCCATGTCGCTGAATTCGATGGTCAAATTATTTCCGAGACAAAATCCTATTATGACTTAGCGAATTTGTTTCCCGCAGCAAGAAGGTATGAATCCTATGTTTTGATTCAGGCTCTGGGTAGAGCTTTTGCAAGTGAAAATTCTGAAAAATTGAAACAGATGCGTCGAATATTCGAATCCTATTACTTGGGCGGCCACAAGGCATGCTATGTCCTTTCTTTAGTTGAATATGATCCTCTCGAAAAACGACGATCCAGTGTTGTTCAAAGCCGAATAGAAATATCGCGTTTTTGCACGGGAGAAAACTAGTTTGAAATTACGGCGCATCATTGATTACAATTGGAAAAGAATCAACTTGCTGGTGAAAGTTTTTGATGTAGTGGTTTTTTTGAGTGTGATCCACCTTGTTTTTACATCTCTGTCTTTTCGTTTGTTGCAGCAGCCTGTTTTGCTTTGGCCATTGGCTTGGGCAAAGGGCATTCCATTTCATTGGCTGTATGACTTGTCGAGTGTTTTGTGTTTGGTTCTTTCCGCTATCCTTCTTATACGGGGGCAAAATCGGTGGATCCGAGTTGTTCATTTTTTATCCTTGTTTTTATGTGTGGCCGTCATGAATTCACACGGGAAAATTCGCCATGATGCTCATTTGATGTTGTGGATTTCTTTTTTATTTTTGCTTTTGAGTTTTCCTAAAGCTCATTGTTCAGCAAGTCTGCGAACAAAAGTGAACAACGTCAGAGTTTTTTTTGCGGCGCAATTGTTTTTGTTATCAACTTATACTTTGTCGGGCTTTTGGAAACTGCAGTCCCTTTTGCAGAATTTTCTTAACGGCAATTTTGATATTTTTTCTGCAGAAACGGCCAGTCGAGAAATAGCGTTTATTTTATCTAGGAATCGATCTGTGAGTCTGTTGGGGGATTGGCTTATTGAGCATTCTTTTGTTGCGATGGCTCTTTGGATAGCAACTCTTGCTCTGCAATTCTTTTCGTTGGCAATCGTATTTTTTCCACGATATTGGCGGGTCTGGGGGATAGCCCTGTGTGCATTTCATGTTGGGACTTTGTTGATTCTGAATATTCATTTTGAAAAGCAAATGCTTTTGCCTTTGATCTTTTTAACTTTTGCTCCAACTCCAAAGAAATCTGATTTGTGAAAGCAGTTCAGGCCAATTTTCCTATGGCGTTGACAAATCTAACCCACTGTATGAACTGTTGCTGTGACCAATAAACTATAAAACAGCGCACTCGGTTCTGCACCTGGTTCACTATCATTGAAAATCCAGTTGTTGCGGGGTAGCGATGCTTCTCAATATTTCGATAACTTACTCCCTGATAAGGATGAAATTTTCATAAAAGTTGCAAGCCGCTTGCTGGCCGACAGGGCGAAGACCTTTGTTCTCATCTTTGTCATTAGCCAAGTCTAGTCTTTGTCTAGATCAAGGTAGCGCCTGCTCAAGCGTCTACAAATTGCCTTGTTTTAACAAATGAATTCCTGAAACATAGTGTTATTCACATGGGGGTTCTTTTGAAAACGTTCGTCAGTATATGGGCTGCATTTATTGTTTTATTTTCTCTTCAGTGTACCCATGATCCCAAGACCAGTTCTTCGGGCAGAAATCCAAATCAAGCTGTAGGAGTTTTGAACGGAGTCTCTCTTGAGTATCCAGCGGCACAGACGACTGACAAATCTTATAGCTATTTTGGGGAAATATTTAAAAATGAATATGAGTCTTTCGAAGTCGATGATGGGCCTGTTGCCCGAACTTTTGTCGAAAAGCAAAATGCTCTGACAAGGTCAGTTTTGGATACTGTTCCTCGACGAGCTGAAATCAAAGGTTACTTGGACAGTTATGCAGCCAGTTCAGCACCTATTCCACGTTTTTTCTATGGTCAGACTTTTATAATTGAAAAAAATGGAATTCATCGAGTCATTGATGGCAATCAAAAAGAATTGTTAGTGGATTTGACTCAAATTTTAGAGCAGACACAAAGTTTTGATATGAAAAATGATGTTCCTTCCATATTGGATTTTAATTTAAGTCCGGATCAAAAACATTTGGCTTTGCTTGTTGCATTTAATGGAAGAGATTTTGATTCGAAAATTTACATCGTTGATCTTGGGTCAAAAAGAGTTCGTTCTGCAGAAGTCATTGAAAATGCATTGAATTATACGCCAACTTTTGGAACCTTTCAGCAAACAGTTCCAGTTTGGTCTGAAGACTCAACATCATTTATTTACACAAGACTTCTCACGAATCGTGACCTCAGCGGAAACGTAAATGTCATGTTAGCTCCAGTTCGATCAGAATTGGTTAAGCATATTTTAGGAGCTCATCCTGAGACGGACCAAGTTATTTTTGACCGATCAGGTGCAAACCAAAAAAATGAAATCATTCAAGTCCTTCCGTCTGCGATCAAGGATCATGTTTTTGTTACGATGTTCAATACGGGTTACACACCCAACTTTTTTGGTCTATTGAATGTTAAAACAAAACAAGTCAGATACTATCAAGAAGGCGCCGAGCTTTACAAAGACCACCATTTTGGATTCCTTGGACAAAATGGAGATCACCTCTATTTCCGAACAAACTTTCAGAACAAAGCCGGTGCCGTGATGAAAGTGAAATGGGATGATTTCCAATTGAAAAATGTTAGCTTTATTGCGACTTCGCAAGTGTTTCCTCTTGAATCAGCATTCATGGCAAAAAATCACATTTTTTTAATCACCATTAGAAACTTGAGACATCACCTTCAAATCATCGACTTATCCGGGAGAGTTCTAGCTGAACCAAAGCTGCCGGGTCAGGGAACAGTTTCGGGTTTTAGCTTGAATGAAAATACGAATGTAGTTTATTTTGGGTATTCTGATTTCACGACTCCACGGACCCTTGTCGCATTTAATTTATCTCAGAAAGCTCTGGAAGTTTTGGATCGCCCAGTTTTGAAGTTTGATCCAAACAAATTTATGTTAACTCGAAGTTTTGTCAGATCGCGGGATGGTAAAAAAATTCCAACTACTGAAATTCAGCTTGCTGGGACTGATAAGAAAAAATCATTGCCAACTTATTTATATTTTTATGGAAATGTCGCAGCTGCAATTTTGCCAACCTACAACGCGACTTACAATAAGATGCTTGCTTGGGTTGAAATGGGCGGTCGAGTCGTTATTGCCCACGTTCGAGGTGGAACGGAACTTGGACCTGATTGGAGTTTTGAAGGGATGCGCCTTCAAAAAATGAATACGATGAATGATGTGATTGATGTTTCGCATGCTCTGGTTCGAGAAAAAAGAACGACTGCAAAACAAATTGTTTTATCAGGAAGATCTTCTGCTGGTTTTGCTTCTGCCGCAGCAATGTTGTTGTCTCCGGATTCTTTTGGCATGTTGTCAACCGTTGTTCCCTTGACTGATATGCTTCGCTATCAAGAGTCTACTTGTGGGACTCGGTGGGAAGTCGAATATGGAATGTCTTCGAATCGAGGGGACTTCAATGTCTTAAAGAAAATCAGCCCTATTCATATTTCAAAACCAGATCAAAAAATTCCACCAACAATTATTTTTGCTGCAGAAAAAGATGACCGTGTACCACCGCACCATGGGATGAAATTAGCTGCGGTTCTGCAAAAAAACAGTGGGCATTTAAGTCCAGTTCTGTTTTACGAAGAACCAAAGGCAAGCCACTCCGCTCGCAAAGAAGGTCTTGACGAGCTCAGCTTTGCAACTCTTGTCATCCCTTGGTAAACAGCGGCAGAATTGTTGAACGTCCTGATCGATTTATCTCATTTTTGCGTAAGGAGTTGATCTTTGGATTTGATTTACCTCGATTTTAAATACCTAAAAACTTGCATGATTTTGAGTCTAGAATAATTCATGGTGCTGCCCCCAAGCAGGCCTTAGCCGCGGGCACTTCGTTAATTCGAATGAAATGATAATTTGGGCATCATGAAGATTTGGGATGAGCACTTGGGATGAACGCTTGGGATGAGCACTTGGGATAAACATTTGTGATAAATATTTGGGATGAACACTTAAGATGAACAGTTGAGATGGTGCCACAGCGAGAATCTTCTTTCGAGTAACGTCAGGCACGATGGATAGCGATGCTGCGTCAACAAAATTTGTTTTTAAAAATACTTGACGTGTTTTTTGGATTTCACAATTGAGCTGTGTTTAACGAAAGATGTTGGTTTAAATTGTTTTGTTAAATTCAGTCGTTTTTTTGTCTTTAAGAGGTTTTTAATCCTTTAAAATCAGAGTTACAACAACATCTCCGTCATCCTTAAAATCAGTTTTGAAAATGTGTGATATGTTTCTTGAATCAAGGGGATTTAAAATGGAAAACCATACAATGAATAATAGCAAACTTCGTGAAATGAAATCTTGTAATTATAATGACGATAAAATTATTCGAAATAGTTTTCAAGCAAACATAAGCAATAATCAAACTTCAAAGCATCATCAAATTCACGGGTCAAACCATAACCAATTGTCTGATTCAAAGAATGCTCAAATCCATGTTTCAAATCGTGATCAATTATCTGATTCAAAGCACGATCACATTCATCGGGCAAAACCTAACCAAACCCATAGTTCAAAACACGATCGCTTGCATGAGAAAGCGTTAGAAGTTGCCGCAACTTACAAAAGAAGTGAAATCGATTT
>JBKCTJ010000094.1:0-3175 GCA_046318875.1 Pseudobdellovibrionaceae bacterium
CGAATGGCTCGCATATGTCCGCTTCTTTGAACTTTGATTTTTGAAGTGCGGATTTCCATGGATTTGAGGCGATTTTTTCGGTGACCTTGCCGCTGAATTTGCTGATTTTTTTCAAGCTCAATTTTTTCAGAACGCTCGTACTCATCATAATAAGAGCCAAAGAGCAATTCCAAATCTGGCTTTTTAATTCCTTTCCAAGTCACGGCAAAAACAAGTCCGTCGGAATTTGCATATTCCTTGATGATGTTCCCGTTGGCTTCCATGGCTTGGACAGTCCAATTTGGTTTCTGGGTGGTTTTTTCTGATTTTTTTTGATTCAATTTTTCGCCTGCTCTGGATGGTGGCGAAACCAGTTTCGCATTTAAAGTTTCTTTGACTGTTTTAATAGAAGAAACATTTTCTCCTAAGACAGCAAAGGCGGAGAGAGGAGTTGTCATGATGAAAAAAATGAATAACGGAGAAAAACAACCACAAGCATATTTGCGTTTTGATCGAATGCCCATGATGATCCCCCGTGATTGGCTCTTCTTTTATTATAGCTAGTAAAACCGGGAATAAATACGGAAAATTCCAAGCATTGGACTTCTTAGCCTCGACATTGATCCGAGGGTGAATCATTTTGAGACATTTAGACTACAAATGAATTTGAACTTTTTCTAAAAGGTCTGCATCGCCTAAAAGTTTTTCGCCACCGCGGGCAATGGATAAAAGAGGATCATCCGTGACATGGACATTTAAACGCACTTCATTTTTGATGCGAAGAGCGATGTCGCGAATCAAGGCACCACCACCGGTAAGAACAATTCCGCTTTCGATAATATCTGACACAATTTCTGGTGGAGTGTGTTCAATGGCGCGATGAATGGCGTTAATGATGTCTTCGATTCCATCATTTAATGCCATTCCGATTTCTTCAGAAGTGATCATGATGGATTGAGTCAGGCCCGTGTTCAAATTGCGACCAGTGATTTCGCGCTCAAAGATATCTTTTTTTGGAACAGCCGTACCTAACTGAAACTTGAGCTCTTCTGCTAAAGATTCTGAAATCACTAACTTTTTATTTTTTTTCACATAGGAAATGATCAGGTCATCCAGTTTGTGTCCACCCATTTTTAAGGGCTCGCAGTAAATGATATCCGACAAAGCAATAATCGCAACTTCCGTGGTGCCGCCACCAATATCGATCAGCATATGTCCTTGGGCTGACTTTACGGGAATGTTTGCTCCTAAAGCGGCAGCCATAGGCTCATCAATTAAGTGGACTGCTTTAGCGCCAGCAGATTTGCAGGCTTGATGAATTGATTTTTTTTCTACTTCAGTGACTCCATAGGGCATTGACACGATCACGCGTGGACGAGAGTAAAGTTTTGCGACTTGGGGTCTGCGCAAAAATTCACGCAGCATGATTTCGCTTGAGTCAAAGTCTGCAACAACACCATCTCGAATGGGTTTAATGTAAAAAATATTTCCAGCATTTTTCTTTAACTTTTCTTTGGCATCGTTTCCAACAGCAATAATTTTTTTTGCGCCATGGGGCGATTGAGTGAATGCGACCAGGCTAGGTTCATTTAAAATAATTCCCTTTCCGCGAGCTGCAATCAAAGTATTTGCTGTTCCAAGATCGATATACAAATCCGCAGCTGAATGATCTGACTTAAAAAAATTAAACATATGTAATCATCGACCTATGCTGTAAGTGATATAACCTAAAATATACGAGTAGGAATCTTTCAATGAAATGCCAATTTCTCCGCCGAAGCGAATGGGACTGGATTCTTGATCAAAGTATTCACTCCCAACAATAAATTGAGTTCCCGATTCGCTGCCGTCTTTCATGGAAGTAAAGGTTAAAGGAATTCCTACGTAGGGATTAAATGTGCCTTGGTCCGTTGGAACTTTTTTTGAAAGCAAAACTGCAATGTGAGTAGAAATGAAGTTTTCATCGCTGTCTCGGGCGTAAGTAAAGCCCCCTCGAAATCCAATGGCAGGTTGGCGATCAATATCAGGAAACGGTGTGAATTTGACTGAAGCACCAAGAACTGTATCAATTTTTCCAACTTCGAAATGACCGCGCACACTGAATGATTCAGCAAGAGCGATATCAGCAAAACCGCCGACATTCCCACCGCCTCCGCGATTTAGAAAAATCTGTGGATAAGCTCCGAAAATAAGTTGATCTTGACTTGGAATATCAGCTGTTTCTGCCAAACTTAAATAGGCTTGGGAAAAAGATGAAAAGCTAACAACAAAAAGAATCGAAAAAAGGTGTCTTGTATACATAAGTAAAAGCCTACCATAAGGACCCGGTTTGACAAGTGTTACAAACCTTGCGACCTTAAAACTATCGGAATGAATAAAAACTCAAAACTTCCCATTTCACTGATCGTGATGACCCTGAATGAAGAGCAGATGATCGGTGACTGCTTAGACTCCGTGCCTTGGTGCAATGAAAAACTTGTTTTCGATACGGGGTCAGTGGACCAGACAAAAAAAGTTGCAGAAGCACACGGAGCTGTATTTCACAGTTCCTCTTGGGAGGGGTTTGGCAAGACCAAACAAAAAGCCAGTCCCCTTGCTCAAAATGATTGGATCCTATCCCTGGACGCGGATGAAAGACTTTCTCCTGAGTTGGGCGAGGAAATTCAAAACCGCTTTGAAAGGCTAGACCCTCAACAGATTTATTATTTTCCAAGGAGATCTTTTTATTTGAATCGTTGGATCGGCTATGGGGGATGGTATCCTGACTACCAAGCAAGATTGTTTCACCGCAGTTTTTCAAATTGGAATCAAGCCGAAATTCATGAGGAAGTTGTCCCCAATAACACATCAGAAAAACTTCAAGAAAAACTTTCAGAAAAACGAATAAAGCCAGGAAGTGATCGGAAATTTTCGAAGCACTTGATCCATTTCGTTTTTCGCAATCTTTCACATCAAGTGCAGACGAATAATCGGTATTCCTCACTTCAAGCGGAAGAGCTGTTTGCTCAGGGAAAAAAGTTTTCCCTTTTTAAGCTTTTAACTAAGCCCTGGGTAAAATTCATTGAAAATTACTTTTGGAAGCGAGGCTTTTTAGATGGGCTTGCTGGATTTGTGATAGCTGTGGGTTCGGGATATTCGGTTTTTCTGAAATGGGCAAAGCTTTGGGAGCTTCAAAATACATCCCACCTTTCAAGCA
>JBKCTJ010000095.1:0-4552 GCA_046318875.1 Pseudobdellovibrionaceae bacterium
AACTGCACCCTCACGGATCGGCCCGGCAGGTCCAGTGATGCGACCCATTTCGGTGTAGCCAGGTTGATCCGAGCAATGGGTATTTAACCTTAATTTACTGATGCCTGCCAAAGGTCCGTCGGCTTTCTTTCCTATTTTCAATGATAGCTTTTTAAAACTGCAATCGTGTTTACTAGAATTTCCGCGAACAGAAACCTCCACTGGATAAATCCATTGCTGCTCGCCTATCTGAAATCGAAATATTCCAGGCATTACCTTTTCGTTACCCTCTTCGCTGGCGTTCTCAGCAAAAAGAGATGTGAAATCTGTTTCGAGATTCATATTTTTAATTTGCTGTGAAAAAAAGTCTCCCGAACCTGCCGGCTGTCTTTGATTCTTCGGAACAGAGGCGCAGGAACATAATGTCAAAAAAAGCACGATGTGGAAATACTTCATAAAACCTTTCAGCGAGCGGGAAAACACCCCCGTCTCGAATCCTTGAAATTTACAGCTGGCCCCAGCGCCTGTCGCACTTTCCCTCACAGTGGCTCACGGTTACATTACTTGAAGATAGGTTTGATTTCAGAAAGACCTGAGGAAATCTCAAGTGGCAAAAGCGTCGCAAAGTTATCCAAAATCACAATGGCATTCTTATTTGCGTCACCGCCCTTGAGGGAGCGAATCCTTTCAATAATACCTCGATTTACTTTTTCGATAGCTGAATATTTTTCAGACAAACCTGTGAGATCCACTTTCACCGAGGGATCATCAAGGGACTCGATATATTTTGATAAAAGATACATTCCGAGGGCACGAATGCTTGTCTCATCTAAAGAGGAGAACGGAAGGTGGTATCTCGCCATGGATTTGAAAAGATGCAAATGAGGGCAGTTACTCGAAGCCATAATCAAACCAAACAAACTAAATAGAGCAGTTTGCAGATCTGTACTCTTGCCATAGGATCTTTGAGGGGACTTTACAAAGGCTATAACTTTCACAAAGCTTCTATGATTCTTAAAAATTTCCGAGGCTTGAGCTAGGTTCTTAGCGACAGGGCAATATTTCTTTTTTTCTGCTTGGTACGGGCAATGTTCACATTTATTCGATTCAAGTAGGGTCCACTCAGGCCCAGGCACTTCGTCATCATCTTTGATGACAAAAGATTCTGAGTCGACAGGGACATTGAAGAATTGCGAAGTGCCATCTTCAAACTTAATTGTGTATTCAAAATTTATCACTTCACTCATGAATAACTCCTCTAGATTGTCTGTAAGATTAACTGACTTTCAAATACAAGTACTAGTCCAAAAGTTTATAAGTCTGCACTATGGACCTTGCCTAAGGTCTGAAGCTTAGAGCTTGTCAGAATACAGAACACCGCCGATACTGCCATAAATCGCAGCCATCCTTGGACATATGTTGATCTGTCGATTGCTGGCGATGGGGTAAAAAACATTTCAAAGATTTAATCAAATTTAAACTGCAGGAGAAAACTTGAACAAGGAAATTATTTTTCATCAACTTTTTGAAGCTGAATCATCTACTTACACATACATCATCGCAGATAAAAAAACCAAGGAAGCCGCAATCATCGATCCAGTTTTAGAAACTGTGGACAGGGATTTAAAACTGATTGAGGAACTTGGATTAAAATTGATTTATGCCCTTGATACCCATATCCATGCGGATCATATTACTGGTGCTGGTGAACTTCGCCAGCGCCTGGGAATAAAAACCGGGGTCAGTATTGATGCTGAAGTCTCTTGTGTCGATATTCCTTTAGAAGACGGACAGGAATTGCTCTTAGGTGATAAAACAATCAAGGTAATCGCAACACCTGGACATACCAACACCTGTCTCACTTATGCTTTTGAAGGAATGATTTTTACAGGGGATGCGCTTTTGATTCGCGGTTGTGGCCGAACTGATTTTCAACAAGGTGATTCGTCAAAACTCTTTCATAGTGTCAAAGACAAGCTCTTTCGACTTCCCGAAGAAACATTGATTTACCCGGGACACGACTATCGAGGTCAGACCTCGTCAACTATTGGCATTGAAAAAAAATACAACCCTCGATTGAATGAAAAAATATCCCTCGATGAGTTTAAAAAAATTATGTCTGAATTAGATTTAGCTCATCCTAAAAAAATTCATGAAGCCGTACCCGCGAACCTGGCATGTGGTAAACAAAAAAATGGAGGAAGTCTCAAGTGAATCAAGATTGGATCAATGCATTGCTGGGTGGCATTCTGATTGGGATTTCAGTTTCACTGATGCTTTTTTGGAACGGCCGGGTCACAGGAATTAGTGGAATTATCAATGGAGCTTTGTCACCTGTAAAGGGAGACATTCAGTGGAGACTCTTTTTTATTTCAGGTCTGATTTTCGGCGGCTTTGTTCTGTCTCAGCTTAATCCGAGAATTTTTGAGAATAAACTAACAACAGAAATTTGGACAGTTGTCGTTGCAGGTTTATTCGTGGGATTTGGGACGATTTTAGGAAGTGGTTGCACCAGTGGCCACGGTGTTTGCGGAATAAGTCGTATGTCTCCCCGTTCCTTGATTGCGACAATTGTTTTTATGGCAGCTGGTATCGCCGCTGTTTTTGTTTTTAGAAACCTAGGAGTTTACTTATGAAAAATTCTATCGCGGCATTGGTGGTCGGATTTATTTTTGCTCTTGGTTTGGGCTTATCTGGGATGACTCAACCACAAAAAGTGGTTGGTTTTTTGGATCTGTTTGGTCAGTGGGATCCTTCGTTGATTTTCGTTATGGTTGGAGCAATCATTGTCCACTTCGTTACCTATAAATTGATCCGTAAAAAAACTTCTCCCTTATTTGGCAACCAGTGGCACGTGCCAACCAACAGAGACATTACTCCAGCATTGATCATCGGTTCTTTTATTTTTGGAGTTGGATGGGCCCTAGGAGGTTTTTGTCCAGGCCCTGCAGTGACCTCTCTTGCAAGTTTTGACAAAGTCCCATTTGTTTTTGTGGTCAGCATGCTATTTGGAATGTTTTTATTTAAAATCATTGATCAAAAAATGAAAATTCAGAAATAGGAATGAATATGGAAATCCTTGGTTATATTGCCTCGATTTTTATGGGTTTATCCTTGGGCTTAATCGGTGGAGGGGGATCAATACTCACTGTTCCGATTTTAGTTTATCTGTTTGGAATGAATCCCATAACTGCCACAGCCTATTCTTTATTTATTGTGGGATCAACAGCCCTGGTGGGTGGAATGATTTATTTGAAGAAAGGTGATGTCGATTTAAAAACTGGATTTGTTTTCGCAGTACCAAGTTTTATCGCTGTGTATTTAAACCGCGCCTACATTTTGCCAGCCCTGCCCGACCCGGTTTTTTCCATAGGATCACTTGTTATTTCTAAACCACTTTTGATTATGTTGGTTTTTGCAGTGCTGATGGTGGCTGCATCAGTTTCAATGATTAGGACCAAAAAAATAGAAACCAAAAAAATTGAATTCAGTGCCAGCTCAAAATTTTTATTGATTGGTCTTGAGGGCTTTGTAGTCGGCACAGTGACAGGATTTGTTGGTGCTGGGGGCGGATTTTTAATCATTCCAGCATTGGTTATTTTGGTAGGAATGCCAATGAAACTAGCTGTTGGAACTTCACTTTTTATTATCGCTGCGAAATCTTTAATCGGCTTTACCGGTGATCTTCAGCAGCATCCTGTGATTGATTGGCCTCTCATCACGACGATCACAGGAATTGCCATTGTCGGATTATTTGTTGGATTATATTTTTCAAAAATAGTTTCAGAACAAGCTCTTAAAAAAGGGTTCGGTTATTTTGTTTTAATCATGGGAATTTTTATTCTATTTGATCAAATTCAAAAAACGACGATTTAATCTCAGTTAACTGCATTGTATTCTGAAGTCGATTTTTTTGATCTACCCTGTGTTTTCAACTGAGGAGGCTGTCATATGTTGAATGACTTATTCAAAATTGGTGGGAAGTCTAGATTCGAAAGAATCCTAATGATTTTGGTTGCGACGATGTCAATCGGCCCCGATGCCTTTTCCCACGGCGAAGACAAACCAGGCCCAAACGGTGGATTCATAAAAATGCCCGGCGCCTTTCACACTGAAGTTGTCCTTGAAAGTAAAAATTCACTGAAGGTCTTTTTGTTAGATATGCAATGGAAAAACCCCAGTGTTGTTAACTCATCCGTTGAAGTTTTGGCAATTACAAAGGATCAAAAAAGTACAATCCAGGCAAATTGCACTCAAAAAGCTACTTTTCACTTATGCAAGTTTTCTAAAGATACGGATTTAAAGAAAAAAGGATCTCTCACTGTGAAAGCAAAACGTGAAGGTGCTGTTGGTAATTCAGTTGATTATGACTTACCTCTTCGATTGCCCATGCCAGCAAACACAGATCAACATGAGGGCCACCACTAATTTTCTTGTTTTTTAAGTAGGAAACAGCTGATTATCCTTTGAAGCTTCAACTCTGCCGAATAAAGCTACCTTGCCACAAACATCAACAATCTGAAACATAACTTATTTAATATTGATTGCACCATGATTCCCCTCATTATTTAAT
>JBKCTJ010000096.1:0-3375 GCA_046318875.1 Pseudobdellovibrionaceae bacterium
GTCCTTACCCTCAGGGAAGAGGCGGGGGGAGTGTTCGCCCAGTCGGACTTGTAAATCTTGAACTTCATTTTCGAGTTTCAATTCTTTGGCCAGCTCAATGGCTTTCTGCAAAAGTTTTTCTTTGTCAGTCGATTGCGAGAGCGAATTGATTTTTTTCTTCAGAGTTTCAAAATCATCTTGTTTGTCCGGAGTCAGCTGTGCAATTTGGTTTTCAAATTCGCTGATTTCACTTTGAAAAATAAATTTTTCAAATTCAGATAAACTCTCTAGATTTTTTTGAATCTGTGGAAAGAGAATTTCTTTTTGATTATTTTGTTTCGAACACAATTTAAATTGGTGATGTAAATAAATTTGATTCAGCAGGGGTCTTTCAATTTCTTTTTTATTCACGATCGGGGTTGTATTTTCAAAACAAACTCTCTGCGTCAGAAAGTCTTTGAGCTGAAACGGAGGCTCAAGCTTTTTCTCAGCTTTAATCTCAGCAATATTTCTTTTTTTAGGGAGGGTTCGGATTTTTTCTTTTTGAGAAGCATTGATCGTCCCACTCAGATTGACAGTGACCGCAATTATAACCAAGAGTGGCAAACGAAAGGCCGCAGTCATCAAAAGAGTTAAAATGTATTTCATAGGTCTTTAGCTTACCTGAAGGTTTTGCTAATTATCACCATGAATCATCGGAGAAAAACGCGCTTAGACTTTCGGAGGGACTTTCAGTATCCCCCCAAAATAAATGAATATTTTATAATCTTGGATTTTGCAGTGCTGCAATTCGATCTTCTAAAGATGGATGTGTGCTCAGCATCGCTAAAATTCCACCGCGGCCTCGGGAAGAGATTTTCATTGCCGCAATAGGATCTTTACCATCGGTGCTTTCCTCAGCCATCATTTTCATGCGGGGATGGTTGTGCAAAGCTTGTAATTTTCTTAGGGCTGCAATCATATTTTGCTTCGACCCAATTTGTGCGCTTCCCTCATCTGCCCGAAATTCACGTTTTCTCGAAAAGTAAGCAACGACAAAAGATCCGAGGATTGTGAAAATAATATCTCCAATGATTGTTGCAACGAAATACACGATGGGTCGCTTGTTCTCGTCAACGCCATTGGCAATGACACTCGCAAGAATCCTTGAAAAGAACATTGCAAAGGTATTCACGATTCCTTGGAGCAAAGTCATTGTGACCATATCTCCATTGGCAATGTGGGCTACTTCGTGGGCCAATACACCGTCGACTTCATCATCGCTCATAGTGCTTAACAAACCTGTGGAAACTGCAACCAATGAATTTGATTTCGACGGGCCAGTGGCAAAGGCATTTGGATCAGCCGATTCGTAAATTCCAACTTCTGGCATTTTTCGAAGTCCTGAACGTTCGGCGTAACCATGAACTTTTGAAACAAGTCTTCTTAAAGTCTGGGCATCGGCAAGTTTGTAAAGTTCAGGAGACATGTTTTGGGGATCAATGATTTTTACCCCATACATCATTTTTGCCATCCATTTTGAAATGAAAAGCGAAATGAAAGATCCTGCCATCCCAAACACAGCACAGAAAATTAACAGCGATGGAAGGTGAGGAGCATACATATTCAAATTGAGAGTTCGCATTAAAACCGTTGCAGCAATACCAAAAGTGACCATCACTAACAGATTGGTCAAAATAAAAAGACCCCAACGTTTTACCATTTTCATTGTGACTTCCCTCCGGGCCAAGGCCCTTTTCAAAACAAAGGAAGCGAGATGCTTCCCCCGTCTCTCTAAGATGCCAATTGAATTTTAGTTGTCAATGCTAACTGGATTTAGCTGTCTCTTTTTGATTCTTCAGTGGACTTTTTTCGCCGTTTTTACCGGTGCTATCTGTGGAAGGCGAATCGTTTGGGCCTAGTCTGGTGCTAAATTGGAACCGCAAACGATTGCTGTTTTGTGACACAAATGCATCCAATGTTATTTTATTTTGTGGATGCAAATCGACAGTGACACGGCCGCCATCAACTAATTTTCCAAAAAGTAATTCATCTACTAAGGGGGTTTTGACGTACTGATCAACAGTACGGCCCATGAGCCTTGCACCGTAAACTTTATCATAGCCCTTTTCTGCAAGCCATTTTTCTGCTTCAGGGGACATTGTTAAATCGACTTTTTTCTCGGCCAAGTGGATTTTTAATTCATCCAAAAATTTTCTTAGAATCATTAAAATATTTTGTGGATTTAAATTTTGGAAATGGACGACTGCATCCAAGCGATTTAAAAATTCTGGGGAAAAAGTCCGCTTCAATGCTTCTTCTGAAATTTTATTGGTTTCAGTTTCAACAAAACCAATTTGTCCTTTCGCGACATCTATAGCGCCGGCGTTACTAGTCATCACAAAAATAACGTTTTTAAAATCTGCTAAGCGACCATGTCCATCAGTCATTCGACCTGCATCCATGACTTGCAATAAAGAATTAAAAATATCGGGGTGGGCTTTTTCAATTTCATCTAAAAGCAAAACCGAATAGGGGTGCTTATTGACAGCTTCTGTTAAAAGACCCCCCTCTTCGTAGCCAACATACCCCGGAGGTGCTCCCGTTAATCGAGCAACGGAATGTTTTTCAGAATATTCGCTCATATCAAAACGATGAAAATGCACGCCTAAGATAAATGCTAATTGTTTACAGACTTCAGTTTTTCCAACCCCAGTTGGCCCAGTGAATAGAAAGTTGCCGATGGGTTTTTCTCTGACAGATAATCCACTTCGTGAAAGCTTAATGGCATTTGAAAGCTTATGAATTGCTTCGTCCTGGCCAAAAATCAAAGACTTCAACTTAATGTCCAAATCTTTCAAATGCATCTTTTCGTTGGAACTAACACTTTGAACGGGCAGACCTGTCATCCGCGCCACTGTTTGTTCGATGTCTGCTGGCAAGATCGTTTCAGATTTATTGTTCATGTTAAAAAAACTACCGGCTTCGTCCATCACGTCAATCGCTTTGTCAGGAAGCAATTTGCCATGCAAATGTTTTGCTGACAGGGATACGCAGGCCTGTAATGCGGTTTCGGAATATTGGATCTTATGAAAGTCTTCATACTTTCTTTGCAGACCTTTTAAAATTTCCAGACACTCACTTTGGCTTGGTTCATTGACATCGATTCTTTGAAATCGCCGGCTCAAGGCACGGTCTTTTTCAAAATGTTGTCGATATTCAGAATGAGTTGTTGAGCCTATGCAGGGAAGTGTGCCCTGGGCTAAAAGTGGTTTTAATAAATTCGAAGCGTCCATAGATCCGCCTGACGTAGAACCCGCGCCAATAATGGTATGGATTTCATCAATAAATAAAATCGAATTAGGCCTTTTTTGCAGCTCTTTGATCACTCCTTTGATTCGGCCTTCAAAGTCACCC
>JBKCTJ010000097.1:0-1110 GCA_046318875.1 Pseudobdellovibrionaceae bacterium
AATAAAATTGAAATTAAATCCTTGTGCAAGGGACAACCCAGCTGTGCTGAGTGCCGAATTCGCATTGTTCAAGGCGAAGATTTTGTTATGGCGCCGTCAAAGGCAGAACTAAATTTAATTGGAAATACATATTATTTAGACGGTCGAAGACTTTCCTGCCAAGTTCATTGTTTCGGTGACATCGTTGTGGACTTAACTGAACAAGTGGAACGGGCAGAAAATCAAAAGAAAAAAATTCGTGGATTTAAGTCAGCAAAACATGTGGAAAGCACAGCTGTCTTGGATACAATCCTGTTAAATGAAGTCAAAAAACCTGAACCCGAGATTCGAAAGAATCAGAACGAGATAAAAAAGCCCACAAACGATGGCCCAAGGCCCCCTAAAAAAAGTTGAAACTGACTCAAGAAAGTGAAGCGCCCTGTGGTGCGTAGAGCAAAGTGTGATTCAATTCGAGAGCTCCCTTGGCTCCCCCAAGGCCGCAGGTCTGCTATAAAATGTCCTTTGGCCTATAATGCATCCGATTAAAAATTGAAAAATCGATCAAGGAATCTTCCTCAAAAAATTGAGGCCTAAGCGAGGCCCATAAAAGGCTTAAGTATAAAACCAAACTCAATGCCCCAAGTGATGGGCTTGATGGTGCCCAGAACACAAAATGATCAAATTGTTGATATGATTTGTTCCTCCTTGAGAGAGCGGTTGGATGTGATGAATATGCAAATGCCTTCGCTGCTGACACCTCTGCCCCAGCTCATCAATGTGTGAGCACTGACTCTCATTTTTATGATGAACTGCACGCTTCACCGTGATTTTTAGATTCCTTGCCGCACCCACGCTTTTCATCGTGCCCAAAAATTTTATTTCACTGGTGGCTTTTTTATCATTTTTTTTTTTATTTTGAGTTTGATTTGTTTTAACTCGGCAAGATTTACGAAGCGGATCATTCTTATCCAAAAACAATTGCACAGCGGCACTATAAACATCATCCATCGTAGCTGCTCGCGGTAGCTTCTGAGTGAGTATATCTTGAGCTCGTTTTAAATCATCAAAACTTTTCTCGGAAGTACCAAATCGGATTTCCTTTTGAACATGGTCGCCAATATTCCTGGCAAT
>JBKCTJ010000098.1:0-12248 GCA_046318875.1 Pseudobdellovibrionaceae bacterium
AGCTCAATTTGAAGACTCCAAAGGAAATCAAATTTATCTTTTCAGTAGGTCAAAAGGAGTCCTTCAATTTTTTTCTGAAAAACAAACGATCCTGTTGGATTTGCACGAAGGATCCCTTCGGTTGGTTTCAGCAGGGAAAGAGCAATGGATCACACTTCGGACTGAAATTTCCTCCACACCAGTTTCGGATCAAGATATTGGTTTTAGATATCAAGCTGAAGAAGCTCGGGTCGAACTTGTTAACTTTCGTGGGTCAATTGATTTTCGAGCCACTTCCAGCGAGGTGAATCGATTAGTGACTGTAAATCAGAAAGCGTTTTTTCAAGGAATTCGTGAGGACGGGGAGCTTGCTTTTGATTTTCTTCTTCATGGTAAAAAAATTCCAAAAGGAATTTTATCTGAAACTTTAGCTTTAGTCGAAACAGATCGTCAGGATTTTAAAATTGTTTCTCCCGAAAAGGAAAGGCTTGCTCGTGAGCTTCAGGCAAAAATTGATGCAGCAAAGGCCAAGGGGGTTTGCAAGGATCCCGTTGGTGATTTTGATCAGTGCGCTTGGAAATGTGTGGGATTCAAAAAGGGAATGAAGGGGTGTCCAGCAGACAAGCCAAATGTATCCTGTGTCCGTTTCCGTTGCAATGCAAATGGGGTTTGGAGTGATTCCTTGGTTTTAAATGCTGAAGCTGGCAAACAAAAGTGCCAAAACAAGCCCGTCGTGGGAAAATGTGATTATTAAAATTTTAAACGTGTAGTCATATCCCTGCGGGTTTAAAAGATTTGATTTTTAGGGAATTATTTCTTTTTCTGTAGCTCTTTCAGAGTTTTGGCCACTTGATCTGCGTCTTTAATTGGATCAACTTCTTTATTGATGTTCCGGATTTTCAATTCTGGATCGACAATAAAAGTCCAACGTTTTGACATCTTTACTCCGTTGATTTTTGTTCCATACAATTCTGCAATTTTTCCTTCGACGTCGGCTAACAAATCAAAATTCAAATGATGATTTGTTCTAAATTTTTTTTGTTCATCAGCAGTGTTGACGCTGATACCAAAGACTTCTGCTTGGAGGACTCGAATTTTTTCAATGTTATCACGGAAAGCGCAAGCTTGTGTGGTGCATCCTGGTGTCTCGGCTTTTGGATAAAAATACAGAACTGTCCATTTTCCTTTACGCTCGCTGAGTTTGAAATCCCGAGTGTCCTGGTTTTTTAATTGGAAAACAGGCGCTGCACTGCCAATTTTTAGTTCTTCGGCTGAAGCGATGTGTGCATTGCAAGCCGTTGTTATGAGGAGGCAGAGTTGAGCTGTGAATTGTCTGAAAGTCATTGTATTTTCCTTTGTTGTTTTGCAGAATAATGAAACCATGAAAAAAACCATCGTGTATTTAACAACAGTTCTTCTTTCTGGATGTTCAAGTGGAAGTTATAACAGAACTGTCGATCAAGTTGAAATTCTTAAATTTATGGGAAAATGGTACGTCCTAGGTGGTCGGTTTACATTTTTAGAAAAAAATGTCCACAATGCCGTCGAATCCTATGTCTACAATACTGAAAAAGATCGAATCGATATTCAATTTTCTTATAATCAAGATTCTTTAGATGGAAAACTAAAACAGATTCCACAAACAGCTTGGATCGAAAATAAAAAAACGAATGCTCATTGGAAAGTTTCACCCATATGGCCATTGAAATTTGATTATCTGGTGATTGATCTTGCCGATGATTACAGTTGGACTGCCATAGGAGTTCCAAGCGAAAAATACCTTTGGATTATGGCAAAGGATTGGAGACAGCCGGAAGCGATTATGGAAAAAGCCTTGAAGAGTCTAGGGGAAAAAGGCTACAATATTAAAGACATTGTCTTAGCTCCCCATCGGCATTGAGATTGTTCGATCTCGGTGATTGAATTTAAATTACACTTGAGCGCATCGCTCGGAGCATTAAAAAATCTCAAATTGAAACAGTGATGCGAGCGTCGAGAAAAACAACTGAATATCATCTTGCTGGGCCTCATCAAAACGGCGTGCAATATGCTCCACCGTCTATTCGTAAACAAGATCCTGCTACTTTGGCTGACCTCTCAGACAATAAAAATTGAATCATTTCCGAAATATCTGAGGGCTCAGAAAATCCAAGAGGAGCGTCTTTCATTTCGATTTCTTTCAGTTTTTCAGATCCTATGATGTTTTCAAGACCATCAAGCATTGGTGTTTTGACGTAGAATGATCTAATGCTATTAAATCTGATTTTGTTTTTAGCAGTATACTCTTTTGTAAAACTCAGAACAGCGACGTCAATTGCAGCCTTTGTCATCGAATAGGCCATCTGTCCGCTCTCAGGAAATGTCGCAGCCGTTGATGATATGAAAACCACGGAGCTACCATCCCTTAGTTTTTTCGTCTTTAAAAGATTGGTCGTCAGGAGTATCGGAATATAGAGATTTACTTTCATGACGGTTTCAAGAGTTTTCATTGATACATTGCGAATAGGGATTATTTTTGATACTCCAGCGCAATGTACAATGCCATTGATCGCAGGAAGGGCCTCAACAAGTGAGTCAAGGTCACCATTTAAGTAGTCAAAAGTAAAAGACTGATGTTTACCCTGATACAGCTGATTGCATAAAACTAATGTTTCATTTGTGCGTAAATGGTCACGGCCGATCAATACGACATTGTGACCGGCCTTTGCCAGATCTAAACAAGTTTGTTTGCCTATTCCGGAAGAAGCACCCGTGACAAGATAGGTAGAGTTCATTGTTTACTTTTAATTTTGTTGGAGATGTCACCGAATGTTTTAAACTGGCGCGCATCTTTACCAGAAAGCCAAACGTTAAAATTAATATCCATCAGAGCAAGATAGAGTGAACGTGAGTTTCGGTCAAGTCGCAAACAATATTTCCCCAAGACAGACCAACTCCAAAACCAGAAAGAAGTGTAAGTTTCTTTTCACTTTTTTGAAAAATATTTTGGTTGTGGCAGATAGAAAGAGGGATAGACGCCGATCCGGTATTGCCAAATTCTGATATGGAATAAAGAACTCTTTCAGGCCGCATCTTCATTTTTTTTGCAATTGCTTGCAAAATGAGAGTGTTTGCTTGATGCAAACAATACAAATTTATATCGTCGATTGACTTTTTAATATTCTCGAGATGAAAACTTATGGACTTTGGAACTTCTCGAGTTGCAAAAACAAACACATCCGTTCCATTCATTCGCAAATAGGGACTTGAATTTGGATTTCTGCGATATCCTGATTGGTCACAAATGATAGACTCCGCTCCTGAACCATCTGCAAATGTTGAACAAGAAATTTCTGAGCCTATTTTTTTCTCCACCAAGGTTGCAGTACCTGCGTCGCCAAACAATGGCAATGTGGCACGATCATTATTGTCTAGGACTTTTGTAGGCGTCTCCCCGGCCAGGAGAAGCACCCTTTTAGCAATTCCAGAGTTGATGAGTAAGCAGGCGTGGGTGATTCCCATAATGTAGCCGCTACATCCAAATGTTAAATCAAAACAAAAAGTTTCTTTTTTTAAGAAGAGTCTGTGTTGTAACCGATGTGAAGTTGGAGGAGTTAGCTCATCAGGAGTTATACAGGCAAAAATGAGAGCATCAATGCTTGCCGGGTGTATAGCTTCTTTCATAAATAAATTATTTGCAGCGCTAAAACACAGATCGGCGGCTGTTTCGTTGGGGCCTGTCCATCTTGTCTTCTGAATGCCAGTGATTTGGATAAAACGATGCATTTGCTCTTCGCCAAACTGAGTAAACAATCTCGATGTGAGTCTTTCATCTTTAGGAACACAGGCAGCAATTGACTGGATTGCCACATCGGAAAAAATCTTAAACATGTCTCTATTCTGAGTCAGTCCCGTGGATACATCAAGATGATTTAAGATATTCGCGTGAGATCTAAGGCTAGATCACTCGACAAAAAAAGGAGTCGAATGCTATCATGACTCATCCAAAATTCTCTTCTCGGATTTGACTGCTTTGCACCAGCTCTTGGGCAATTTGCCGAGCATTTCGTCTTTCCTTGACTCTTGCTCTATCGCCGAATCGATTCAGAGTTTCCAGCATATGGTCAACGACATTTGCCAGAGCGACGTAAAGGTTCGGACTCGCTTTTTCAATCGTGATTCCACTGTATCTGCCGTTCGAGCTGCCATTAGCTACATGAACTTTCACTTTAAAAACATCAGGACCCGCTTGAGCTGGTGAATTCTGCATCTCGAGTATGACCTGTATTTTGCTTTGGCCAAGATCTGGAAACTTCTCAATTAAAGTTTCAATTCGATCGTGCACGGCTTCGCGAGCCAGCTCTGATTTTTCTAAGTTTTTAAATTTGACTTGAATCATATCGTTCCTCCTTCGTCGGTGTTTGACTTTTTCTTTGTATTGTCGCAGTCAGCCCCTTCGCAGACTTTCGCTCGATCTTTTAAGCAAGCGATTTTTAAATTAACCAGATTATCGATGGCTGGTCGTTCAAGCCATGGCTGAACTGTCAATAAACTTTGAGCCTGTGCCCAGCAGCTCATAGCTTGGAGTTTCGGAAAATTTTTTAGCTCAGCCTTTAAATTGTCGACGTGGATTTGAGTGGATGGTGATTGAACGGCCTCCGTGGCCTTTGCAGCAACATAATTGAAAGCTGTTACTCCAGCCCAAATAGTTAAAGCGCCAATTATAAGAAACCCAACGACTCCAATCATTGTAAAAATTTTCAGTTTTCGCATCAAGCGCGGTTTTTCTTTGAGCTTGTTGATTATTTTAAAAACTATTTCACGTTTCATCCGAACCTCTCTTGAAGAACTTCACACTGTTGATAATCTTCTGTAGCTTCTAATTCCTTACCTTCATCATATAAAATCGCCAAAATTGGGCGCCCTTTTGGAAGTTCAATTTTTGAGGCTACAATGACCTCTCCGCCTTGGCGCAAGACCATCTGGGCTAAGTCATCCAAAATGTCATCATCCTCATGATCGAGGTCACAAGGGTGAACAGCGAGTCCTCCCGAGGTTTTATCAATTTTTCCAAAAATACTGAGCTCATCAGATACGATCAGTTTTCGAACTCGCCCTTGAACAACTACTTTTGTAATTTGGAATATATTTTTTCGAGTTCGATGACCTGCTTCTGCAAATCGAAATTCCATCAATGCTTTTTCAATGATTTCTTTGGACTCGGTCTTCAGTACTTTTCGGATTGAAGAACAAATTTCATTGGCCTGGTCCTTCTTAAAAAAGCTCGAAATAGGATTTTGAACGGCATTTTTGTATTTGAGGCTACGGTTTAACCGATCGACTAGCGATGATTCGCCTGCAACAAATAATTTTGGTTTTAAGTTTTTAGTGAGTTGAAAAACCCACTCGTTAAGCCAAGCGCAAGTTTCATCTTCTTTAACTTTCATTTGTCTCGTCTTTTTCAATGATAAGCGACGATCAAAAGATCCTCTTTCTTTAAAGAGCTCCGGGAAGTTTATTGAATCAATTAGTTTCAGCGAATCCTGGTTTCCCAAGTAGATGTGAGCAGACTCTTGCTCTAAACCTAAGAGCAAGAATTCCTGGTCAGCTTGAAGCCATCTTAAAAGAGGTTTCACATGGAAGGTCGTAGCAACTTGGCAGGTTTGCTCAACTTCTACTGGGATATTCAATACGCGGAAAGAATCTAGGTTTCTAAAGATTCCGATGTTGCCTTTCATTTGTTTAAATATTCCCGAGTCAAGCACCATTGAATCGAGTGGTTCCAAAAACCTGTTTCTCTCTTCAAGAGTCATGACAGGACTTAGAAATTCATGGAATTGCTCAATCGTTTTTCGAAGCTGAATGGTTAAATCCGCGAGGTCGCCTCGATGAACTAAATAGGCCGTTAAGTGAAGACCCTCATTCGATTCAAGTAGGGGTTTTAGAGTCTTTTGTTTTGAAGTGAGCATTATTCCTCCGAGTTATTTGAATGAAGGCTTCCTGCCTTCACTCACATGAGATTACGGAATAATAGTATATTGTTAAAATAGATAAAAATGCTATCGTGCATTGTTAAAAGCTATACAGTAAATGTGTCTCTGAGCTTGGAGGCAATTTGGTTTTCGATTTTTCGTTGGGCCGTTACCAAAAAAAGCTCTTCATGCACACCTTGAAGTTGACCAATCTCGACCAATTCGCCTCGCAGGACTTGACCCGTCACTGTATGGGTCGCTGTTGGAATGAGTCCAAGTTCGCTGACGGCCATGAGCTTTTTAACTGAGATGTCTTGGCTCTCAGTGATGATGTTTAGCTCTATTTTATTTAGCTTTGCCCAATGATCTAGGTCTTGCCGGAGTCTGCTATCATAAGTTGGGAGAATCATTGGTTCTCCAGAAATTGATTTTGGGAAACCTTTTCTTAACGCTTTAAACTTTGGCGCTCCGTAAAAAGCTACATTTTTTTTAGTGATGGATTTTGGAAACAGTCCCTTTCCGTCGGTGCCAATGGGAAGAAAATTTGTAACCATAAGGTCCATACGATGCGATGCGAGTTCTCTGATGAGCTCGTCAGACTTTCCCTCAGAGAGAGTGATCTGGCATGGCGATATTCGAAAGGCATGCTTCACGAGCTGTAGAACAATTTGCTTGGGGACGCTATCTAGCGCACCAAGGTGAAGTGAAGGCTTTAAGGGCTTAAGCCTATCGTGAAGCACTTCGTACATTTCCGAACCCATTTTGAATATATTCCTTGAATAGTCGAGTGCGACCTTTCCTTGTTCGGTTAAAACTAATCTTTTGTGGTGCCTTTCGAAAAGTTGAACACCCATAGTTTCTTCAAACTGTTTCAGTTGTGCAGAAAGAGTCGGCTGGCCTAGTCTGAGCTTTGCAGCGGCTTTAGAAACTGTTCCTTCTTCGGCAATCGTCTTGAAGTAAAACAAGTGGTGATAGTTAATCCATTGATACATGAATCCTCCTCACTCTTTGTATTGTTCCTAGCAGTACTAGTCAAATTTATTATCGATTTGAAAGATATTTAATTGCTGAAGAGATTCAGATGAAGAAATTTTACAGAAGCGATTCGTAGAGCAATTGAATAGTCATATTTTTTCTATTTTACGATGACTGGTTCATGAATTATCCTGCCTTTTGTCTGGCTTTTTGTTTGCCCTTTTGTGTGGCATTTTGTTGCACTTCTATGTCATTGCTCTGGTACAAATAAAATGGTTTTCCTTGAATATCTTTAACTTGACTGACGATTTTTTGAAAAACGAGCCCTTTGTATCTCAACATGCTCTGGCTCGCTTCATAAAGGTGGGGATCCATCAACAAAATGGGATTAGGATTGCTCAAATTCATTTTTCTGATGTTTTTAGCTTCAGTTTCAAGCCTCTTTGCGACACCTGCTGCAAAACCCGTAATGGTGGTTTTTTTCAACTTTGCTGGTCCCTGCAGCCCTAGATAACCATTCCCTGAGGCAAGGCCGATATCATACTTCAGATCGACGGCAAAATCATAGCGGACGTGAAGGAAGATTTTAGTTGCAAGTTCCTGAGCAAATTCCAAAGCTCTTCGATCAACGTTGTCTTCATCATCTTTTAAATCAAAAAAAATCACAAACAACTCATCTGCAGTCCAATTGGCGTAGTATTGACCTTGAGGATCAATGCGGTCCAATGCCTCAAAAACTCGATTGTAATAATCTTCGATAAGTGAACTGATAAAATCCGGGGAATGCGTAGCAATTAAACTTTGGTATTCACGCCAATCACAAGAAAGGCAAACCGTATAGCGGTTCCGAGCCTTGAAAATCTGCGCCACTTCGTCTGCATTGTCTGAAACAACAATGTGTGATGCGAGTTGTTTCGGAATGAATGCTGATAAAAGATTAAACCTTGAGTTGAGATTCACTAAAAAATCTTTTCTGAAATAACTTGCAACAAAAGCAGACACCAAATGAACAATAATGGTAATGTATATGACCTCAGCGAATTCTTTTTTGAAAAATGGAAGCAATCCCAAAGTCAAAAGGATAAAAAATCCATGAAAAACCAATTGTTCATATAAAAAACGATGGAGCATAAATGCCCCAAAGGAAACTCCAAGCAACAATCCGACGAAATAGACATGAAATTGATCATGTAAAAGGATAAATGTGAAATAAAAGTATTGAAAATTGTAAACGTAAATTGCCCACCCAACAAAAACTCCCTGAGCTATTCTGCTGACCTGCGGAGAAAATCCAGATTCCAGCCGTGGCAGGAGAAAGTGAATGATAACGAGGTTTGTTGTCATCAATGCCACACCAATGAAGCGCACCTGGGTAAACAACCATTCATTTTGAGTGATGAAAAGATGATCAGCAAAAATCATCAGAAAGGAAACAAATAATCCCGTATAGGTTATAAACAGCGCATGATTTGGCCTATTTGAATCTTGCCATTTATTGTAAATGTCGCTGAATGCCAAATTGGTTTCTTTACTTTTTTTATTCCACCGCATACATACCTTGGTCTGGTATTTTCGGTTTAGATTCGGCAAAAGTTGAACGTATTTTTAAATCGTCTCAGAATTTCTGCTCGTCTCAATTGAGGTATCGAACATAGGCAAAAATCGAACGTACTAAAATCAAACAAAATCAAAATAAAGTTTGACTGATTATGTATAAAGAACGGAGTAGAAATTGATGAATAACCTTACTTTTTTAGAGACAAACCATTCAAACTACGTGAACGAATCGGAATTTTGTGATCGCAGCGCCCCCATGATCGTGCACACTGCGAAAAAAATTGTTTCCTCCGCCGCGACAGAGCAAGAAAAAGCTGTTCGCTTATTCAATTGGGTCCGGGATAACATTAGATATCAAGTTGGACTCTATACTCATCGGGCCTCCGACACCTTCATTCATCGATTCGGATCCTGCACGAATAAAGCAAATCTGCTTGTTGCCATGTTTCGTGCAGCCGGCATTCCCGCAGCATTTCGACTGTATCGAGTAAAAACACGAGAATATTTTGGGCCTCTCTGCTCAAGTAGACTCACCCAGTTCATGAGCTTTGAATCCATCCATGTCTTCGCCTCCGTTCATTTGAATCAGCGTTGGCTTCGCGTCGATCCCACAGATGACTATCGAATTTCTCAAGGCGGCGATCATCTCAATCCTCAGTGCAAGCAAGTTCACTTCAATGGTCAAGATGAAGCGTTGTTGAATCTTGACAGCCAACATATTGTTTCCGAGATCGAAGAAAATATGTTGAATGTGGATGATATTCTTAAAAAGGAGTCTCGCCTTTCTGCAGACATTCTATGGGTGATGAATGCTTATTTAAATTTTGTGCGCTCCCATGGGAAGTTTTCAGACACAGTCCCTTGTTTCGAAGAAAGTTTTTTCACTTGGTTCGAGCTCTCGCATCCAATTAGATATACAGAATTCTGCGTTTTCGCAAAAAGGTACCAAGAAGCTTCGATGACTCCAGAAAAATCACAAAATCCTTCTGGCTTTAAGGAAATGAATACATGAAGAGCTGGATACCGAAACCTCCAACTGCCTCTTCCTTGCTTGATCATGATGTAGAAACACTCGGGTCCTATCTCAAAGGAAAACGCATCGCTTTGATGGTCTGCGGAGGAATTGCGGCGATGAAAGCTCCTTTGATCGCAAGAGCTCTTCGTCGTTACCAAGCAGATGTCGTTGCATTCGTCACTGATGAAGCCTTGAAATACACGACGATTGATGCGTTGGAATGGTCGACTTACAACAAAGTTGTGAAAAATCTAAGTCCTTGGTCAGAACATCTCAGCAAAGAAAAGCCATTCGATGCTTTTTTGCTGGCTCCAGCAACTTACAACTCCATCAATAAACTTCGACACGGTATTGCTGACACGCCAGTGACCACGACATTGGCAGCTGCTCTGAGTCTTGTAGTAAAAAAACAAACACAAATGTTCATTGCTCCAACAATGCACGGAGATTTCCATAATACCGTTTTGGAAGAAAGCCTCAATTTTCTTTCTCAGCTTGGGGTTAAAATCATTCCTCCTCGTGATGCCTATGGTAAACATAATTTGCCTGAACCAAAACTCATCGCAGCTTTTCTTTCTCATCATATGAGTACCGGGCCTTTGCAAGGAAAAGATATCTTAGTGACCTCTGGTTCAACTCCTGTTTTTATCGATAGCGTCCGCTGCATTTCAAATCGATTCCGCGGAAGACTTGGTTTAGAAATTTCCAAACATTTGTTTTTAAGCGGAGCAAATGTCTTGCATTTGTATGGCTCCGGATCAGTCGAACCAGAAGACTATCTTGAATCCATCAAAGTCCAAGATTTTGAAGAATATCGCGATATGGTTTTAAAAATCCTGAAAGAAAAAACTTTTGACGCAGGAATCTTTTCAGCTGCTGTTGCCGATTATAAGCCAGAAAAAACTTTCATTGGAAAAATCAAAAGCAATGGGGCACTGAAATCCGTCGATTTTTTGCAGACAGAAAAAGTGATCGATATGGTTCAAGAACAACATCCGACCTTACCCATGATCAGTTTTAAGTTCGAATCCAATATTTCAAAAGAAGATCTTTTTGAAATTGGTCACCGGCGCATTCAGCGGGGACATCGAGCCGTTGTCGCCAACCGCGACGAAGACACCTCCAAAAAAGGAGAGCAAAAGGCTTATCTGTTAACAGAACACAGTGATCCCTTGGAGCTCAACGGAAAACCCGAGATTGCCAATGCTGTGGCAGACTACTTAGAGACGATTTTGTAAATAAGATGAACTGACCACCTCCCGGCAAAGCTAATGATATAGATATTGTCAGTTCACATTTTCTTTCTCCAAAGAAAATGGATGTTCATTCAAAATTCAAAAGAAATTGTCAAGCCTACCGAGTATTAGCGAAAGTCATTGAGCCAATTGTTTGGAATGAAATTGAAAACCTACTGCGTAACAAACAAATTATTGAAGAATTGCTTCAATCAGCAAATAGAGCTCATAAACTCAATCCCGGTTTCATTCTTAAATGGTCAGGTTTTAGCTAGCCTTATGAAAGACAGTGTCCAGAATTGGCTCATTTGGGAAAGTAGCAAAAATACTATCAAGGGTGTCGAAATTAATATTGTGGTCCGCTTTTTCTAAGCTTTTGTATTTGCTCAGTGAAATTTCCAACGCGTCTGCAATTTGCTCCTGCGTTTTACCTTGCTGCTCGCGAAGATAGTAAAGACATATGGCAAGCTTTTGCTTGCTGTTAAGGTCTAATTTAGTCAAAACGTAGTTTAGGTTTGCAGACACATTTTCGACTTCGAAACCAACGATTTTATTTTTATCAGCTTTGGCCACAAACTTAAAAACACCTTCATGACCAGTGCGAGTTTGAGTGTTGGGTACATTACTTTCAAAGTAGATGTACATGAGGTCGGTTTCAGGCAAGTATTTTAGATTCATTTTAAGCTCCTACTTTTTTGAATACAATTCGGTTCCAGTTTTCATAAAGTCTGCATCGTATGCGGTGACCAATTTTCCTTTACCAAAACCGATGACTGCGACCACTACGCAAAAATACAAACTTTCAGATTCACTAATCTTGATCTCAACAGAGTAAAAGAGACACGCATTTGCCGAGCTCTTGCTTTGAATGACTTTTGATGGGTCCTTCAAAGTCGCTTTTACTTTGTCGATGGTCACTTCGGGGTGACCATCGATTGCATGTTGAAGATCGTCAGACCAGATTTCTATATCTAACTGACCACCCATGGAACTAACTCTATCTATTAAAGTGTTAGCCATGACTGCACCCTTGAATTCATAATAAGTGATCCCTCAAAAATAGTCAATATATTACCTATAGACATAATATTAGCCATTCAAATCTATTAGGTTTGATCTTAGGCCAGATTTTCATGAAAAGGTACATGTTTAACCCCCAGGGGATACGTCGACACAATAGCTAGCAAATCTGGCTTTAGAAATTCTCATAATGAGACGGGATTTCTTAAATTTTGCTTGCATTTTGCTACTAAACAACCGATATTTAGAGAGTAGTCCCCAGGAATCTCCTCTCCCTTGAAATATAGGTGACGAAGCCTTGGGCTTTTTTTTTGCCTAAAATATACCGAATCTTATTTACTCAGTCACTTTATACTTTTTCCAAATAAGCTTGTGAACGATGTGACGTCGATACGTCACGATTACTTGCGCGAAGGCAAAGTTGTCTCCATGGGCCATGGCAATGGCCCAGAATGAGAAAAAGTTTCCTTTGGCTAACACCATTCTACATCAAACAAAACGTCTTTGATACACTAT
>JBKCTJ010000099.1:0-10637 GCA_046318875.1 Pseudobdellovibrionaceae bacterium
GAGAGCAGCCAGCATGTTAAAAACAAAATGCTTAAGTGGAGCTTTGAAACTTGACCTCAGCTTAGATGATCATTTTTCTGGTCAAGCTTTGCCAGCAAGCCAACAGTGCGAGATTTAAGCTAAGCCAATATTCCCTTGAAAAGCGTGATTTTCATGATTGACTTTAAACATGAAAATCACGCTTTTTTTTCAGATTTTATTCTGACTATTTTTTCAACTTTCTTGTTCTCATTCCCTACGCCCCAGGATGGCGCGAAAAATGAGCCAAATCACATTGAAACTTTAAAAAATTGGATTTTGAATCTGAAGTAAATCATGTCCGTTAACATGAAGTCCTTTGTCTCATGGGTTCTATCAGCCGTGAAAAGGGTATAAATTGACAGGATGGACTGCTAAAAATAGAATTGAAGAATGCATGAGTTGAAACCAAAAGAAATTTTGCCACCAGAATTGATCGAACTGACTGATCAAATCGGACTTTTTATCGAGTATTGGGGCTTCAAGAAAATTCATGGGCAAATCTGGTCACACATTTTTTTATCAAAGACCCCATTGGATGCAACAACACTAGTGAAGCGTTTGGGCGTATCAAAAGCTCTTGTCAGTCTGGCAATCAAAGATTTAGTTCAATACGATGTGATTCAAGTTGTAGGTCAGGGTGAAAAACGCACCATCCTTTTTCAATCGAATCCAGATCTGATCAGTGTGATCACTTCGGTTTTGCGAATGCGAGAAAGAAAAATGCTTTCACAAATTATGTCGTCCTGGAAAAATTTAACCAAAGCCAGTGAGCAACACACGGAGCAATGTCCGGTGAATCCTGAAGCACTCGAAGAACTTGGTGAAATGATCGAAACCGCTGAGCAGATGCTGGATCTTTTGATCAAATCGCAGGTGAGTTTTTTGCCTGTTACAGAAATTAAAACTTAGTCCCTGTCTAGGGAATATTTACTTCAACCATCACCTTTGGACCAGTGAATGTTTTCCACCCAGCCTATCAAGTTGTTTCAGAATGAGAATAAAACCAGTTCGCTGAGATAAGATCAAACTGTGTGTGTATTATTTTGATACGGATTTGTCTTATTGAATTTATTTCAGTGAAAGATAACTGTCGTCGTCCGATACTGATGTGGGGGACGGGAATTTGTTTTCAGTTGAATTTCGCACGGTGTATTATCAACACTCCTTTGCTGCAATTTCTAGAAGAGGTCACAAATGACTTTTATTTACTTCCAATTAAAATATGGGGTTATGATATCCATGTTTTTAAGCCTTGTTTCTCCACTTTATGGGCAAACAGAAACCATAGGAGAATATGCTTATCAGCGGATGAATATCATTGCCCAAAGGGAGCAAGTTTTAAATGCTAGGTTGCGAATACGAGGTCTTAGCCAAGCAGACCGCGGCGCTATTGAAAGCGAAAAAAATAATTTTTTGGCGCCAAGAAAATCGGAAGTTTCGGGTTTCATGAGTCAAAGTACAGTACCCGCTCCTTCTGAAGCCTACAGGATGTTAGGGGAAACAATCGATATTTTAAATTATGCAATCAACAGCAATAATGCTTTCTTGATTCGAGACCGCGAGCAAGAACTGACTCGATCTGCAGGGGCTGGTTTTTTACAAAGCGTTCGATCGGATTTAGAACAACTCACGCAACAAAGAGCTCAATTAATCGCTCGACAGAATGCCTTTGGTCAACGAGCTGCAAACTTGCCAGGGACGCAAGGCGGACCATCCGGTCCTTTGACGGATGAATGTGAAAGCTTAGTCGTTAGGTGTGAAAATGAAACTGCTGAAGCCAAAACTCAATGTGACGTGGATGACAATACGAATTTACGAAATAGCCGAAGCTCTTTAAGCCAATTCGGTAATGCCGCGACTCAAGTTGCGAGCATGGCGGCGCAAGCAAACTCAACAACGCCTTCGGGTGCTGATGGCTCCAGCAATGGTTTGGCATCCAACTGTAACATGATGGCGAATGTTGCTGCAGGAGTTAACGGTGCCCTTGGTGGATATCGTATGTTTTGTCTTGATGCGTTTGATACTTGTAAATCAGCTTGTTCTGAAATTAGAACGCGACTGCTTCGCGATCGATCAGCAATAACTTCGCGAACCCCTCTTTCTAATTCGTGTGCGCCAAATGAGGCTTCAATTACAAGAGCTTTGGAAAGAGTGGACACAAAACAAACCGAATGCAATCGACTTTCTGGCCGCGCAAGTGAAGCCACAACATTAATGCAAGGTGCAGCTGCAAATCTTCTCACCGGTGCAACCCGATGTATTGAGAATACGATGCCTGGTGGACTTGAAGCCTATTGCCGAGCCAATCCTGGCGCAGCAGTTTGCGCAGGCCTCGCAACAAATCCTGCCATCAATTGTGATGACGGGTCTCCGGCTTCAGCAGCCGCAACTGTTTGTATCTGTCGAAAAAATCCCTTTGCGTCTCAATGCCGCAGTGAAGTTGCGCAAAATCGCGCAGCACCTTCGGGCGTTATTGGTGGGGTACCATTAAGCGGTGGCGCAAGTGGTCCTACAGATTTTGTTACGGGAATCGATGGTCAAGCTCCTATCGAGGCAAATTTAACGCCGGGGCAAGAGGTTGGCGGAAGAAAAATGAGTTTGCCCGGAGTTGCTGCTGGTGATGGTTTGCAAGCCGGCGATGGTGGTGGGCCAGGAAGTCGCGCACCATTTGATCCTTTCAGCGGACCTAAGATTTTTGGCCGCGCAGGGGGTGGAAGCGAAGGTCAAAATCCGTGGGGCTCGAACAAAGCGGGCGGGGGAGCCGGAGCTGGTGTCTACGGCCGATTCAACACTGGCATGAGTGACGGAACCTTAAAAGATTTTTTACCAAACGGGTCTCAGGACCCAAATCGTGGACTTGCTTCTATGGGCGGAATTTTAGGTCCAAATGTGAACATATGGGAAAAAATAAATAACCGTTACGTTGACCATTCCTTGACTAAACAAAGCTTATTGCCTTCTAATTATCAGGCTACTCCACAAGAGCTTCAGCAAAGAAAACCTGGTAACTAGAATATCTATTTAAAAATATCCTGTCTGGAGAATCAATTCATGAAAAAATGGCGCTATATCACGACCAGTTCAAATCAAAAAGTGAAAATTGACGAAGAAGATTTTGAGCGAGTGAATCAGCACTCTTGGCGAGTGACACTGACAACCACTGGCCGCGAGAGAGTGGTCACGGCATACCGAGAAAAAGGCAAAGTAAAAACCATCACTCTTGGTCGATTTTTGATGAAGCCAAAAAAGGGCCAGCAGATCTACCCACGGCGTTTTAACGAAGCCTTAGATTACAGAAAAGACAATTTGATCGCTTGCACTTTGCAAGAAAGACAAAGACTTTTGCCCAAGAATCGAAAAGATTCAACTTCGAGATATCGTGGAGTTTCCTTCATTCAATCTCAAAATCTTTGGCGTGCCGGCATCATGGTAGATGGCAAATCTATGAATGTTGGTAATTTCAAATCCGAAGATGATGCAGCTTTGGCCTACAACAAAGCAGCCAGAAAACATTTTGGATCCATTGCCTATCAAAATAATATTTCCAGAAAAAAGCGCCATCGCAAAGACGAATAGTCCACTTTTCTTGTTACGGCTGACTGGCTAAGCCAATGTATTGTTTAAAGCGATATTTTTAGGTCTTATTATGCCTTTTGATTTAAACTCGTTTTGATCTATGGTTTGAGTACGGAGGAAATAAAAAATGAAATGTCCAAGTTGCAAAGAGACCGTCTTGACAATGTCCGAGCGCAATGGCGTTGAAATCGATTATTGCCCTGATTGCAGGGGAGTGTGGCTTGACCGGGGAGAACTTGATAAAATTATCGAGAAATCAAAGCAGGCCGATCCAGCACCACAGTACAACACGGCTCCACGTTCTGATTCGGCTCCGCAGTACAATTCTGCTCCACAGTACAATTCTACTCCGCAGTACAATCCAAATATGAATCAATCCCAACCTATGGGTTCTGACAGCTACTATAAACACAAAAGAAAAAAATCTTTTCTAGAAGAAATCTTTGACTAATCATCCTCTCTTTACAGAGCTCTTTCACATCCCTATGAATTCAAGTATAAGAATGATGGAAGAGCTTATCTCTTAGTTATTTTGTCGTGCCCACAGGTACAAATAACTTCAAATTATTTTGAACTATCTGATCATTTTTCTAAATTTGTATTTAGCTTTTGATTTTTCACCTCTAATACTAAGTACTCCTTTTGCAACGGCCTCTGCTAAATCACGACTTGCTGTTGCCGCAGAAATTTCTTTATACAGCAACATATATGGAGGAGTTGGCATAGGATTCTATTTCACTTTAATTCTTTGATAGTATCAAATGATACTATCAAAGAATTAAACAGGAATAAAAAACTCAACTAAACAAGGCTAGGTTCTCGCACATCCAAACACCACACAAACCAGGTTTTACTGATCAGGTTATATTTTTTAAGTTTTATTCCACGAATCTTTGGAAACATGGCGATGCCTCCCCCGACTTCCAGGCGAACTAGCGGATGTCGGTAGGCTACGTCTGCCTCAAATCGAGAATAAAATTTTTAAAAATTTTCGATCTCTTTCTAAAGAAATCTGGACTTTGATCCGATGAAGGACTCGGGGGAAGTGTGATGATAAATAATCGTTGTTTTTCAAAACGAAACTTAATGGGATTTATCGTATTCGGTTTTCTGCTTTTAAGTTTTCAAAACTGCGGACAAAATCTTGCCACCATCAAGGAATCGTCTTCGACAACATCAGTGCAAAACAACGAACCAAATCAAAATGTTCCAAGCAGTGACCAAAAAACAGTTTTTGATCAATTGAATTTGATTGAAATTCCCGAAAGCCCCTATTTGGACGACAGCTTATCACAAGCAATGCAGGCAAGCCTTAAAAACGCGGATAATCTGTTTGCCTCTAAAAGAATTTTTCTCGATCACAGAACGGGACAAATAAAAATTGTTGATCAAAACGAAGTTGAAATTCAAGGCGCACAGTTCTGCTTGAAAGAAGACGATATGTCAGAGCTTCAAGCGATTCTCACTTCAGCAGAAATTTGCCAAGAACAGGAAGCCCAAGCAAATCAGCAGTCCGATGCGATCTGTGCTCAGGAATTTAAATATCCCTACGCAAAGCTGCATTTAGACAGAGATGTGGTTTCTGTGGGTGAATCTTTTTCGAGTTGTCACAAAGGCCCTGATCTGTGTGGTGAGTATTCAGGGCTTCTTAAAAACTTTTTATCTTATGTTGTCTTGAATTTAAACAACATGAGATGCGAATTTACTCCGCTGTAAGCGAAGCGAACAAAGTTTTCTTTATTTCTTCCAGATTCACTTGATCAAGACTGCCTTGAGCAAAGTCAGGTCTGCCACCGCCTTTGCCGCCAAATTTTTGCGTGAGCAATTTGATGATTCCCCCGGCCGGAGTTTGAGAACTCAGATCCTTGGCCACCGACACAATCATTGGAGCGGCCGAGCCTTGACCCAACACAACGATCACAGCGTGAATCAACTTGTTTTTAAGTCGATCTGTGATTTCAGATAAAAGATCACGATCATCAAAAGGCACTTCTAAAATCAAAAGCTTCAACTCGCCAGATTTTGGATTTTTGATAGATATCGCTGATTCAATCAGTTTTTCTATATCCAAACTTTGCACTTGAGCTTTTTTCACTTCCTTTTGCAAAGATTTAATCTCGTCCTGTTTGCCTTGGATCCATTTTGAAAGCATTGGTTCTGAACTCATATAGTTTTCCCAAGATTCCATCAGCCCTGCAGATTTTCTTGCTGCTGTATTTTCCAAATAATTCTTATTTAAATACTGAAATGCTGTATCTGCAGCTAAGGCTTCAATGCGGCGAACGCCTGAACTAACGCCAGATTCGCTGACAATTTTAAAGAGCCGAATTTCTGAAGTATTTCGAACATGGGGTCCACCGCAAAGCTCGCAGGAAAAATGGCCCATGGTCAGAACCCGCACTTCGTCGCCATATTTTTCACCGAATAAAGCAATTGCACCGCGATTTTTTGCTTCCTGAGGAGTCATTAATTCCGTGCGGACAGGTAAGCCCAGGGAAATTTGTAGATTCACTGAATCTTCAACTTTTTGAATTTCTTCAGGAGTCATTGGTTTATTATGAGTAAAATCAAATCTCAATTTTTGGCTGTCGACCAGAGAGCCTGCTTGGGCAATTTGGTTCCCCAGAACATTTCGAAGTGCTGCGTGCATCAAATGAGTCGCCGAGTGATGTGCCATAATTTGACGACGAGTTGACGCGCGAACTTGAAGTTGAACCATATCTGCAATAGATATTTTTTCATGAGCTACGATTTCGTGAACAAAGACGTCTGACTTTTTGATGGTGTTCACGACTTCAAAAGTTGGTTTTATTTTCTGATCTGCTGTTGATTTTTCGGCAGAGCTTGTTTGAACAAATCCCTGGCCCGTATCACCAGTTTGTCCTCCACCTTCTGCATAAAAAGATGTTTTCGCAGTAACTAAAAATCCATTCTGACCCGCGGACATTTCAGAGACTGATTTTGCTCCATCAAATAATCCTAAAACTTTCGATGAAGTCAAAGTCTCGTCATAGCCCACAAATTCTGTAGCACCAGATTTTTTAAGCAAATCCTGGGTCCACGCGGTGATATAGGTTTCAATATTCGTAGCCCCTTCATTTTTCCATGAAGCTTTTGCTTTCTGTTTCGAGTGGCTCATTTCAGTTTCAAAACCAGTTTGATCTATTTGAAACCCTTGCTCTTGAGCCATCACATCCGTCAAATCTGCGGGGACTCCGTAAGTGTCATACAATTTAAAAACCAAATCACCAGGAACAATTTTGACATTTTTTGATTTTAATTTCTTTAATTCGGAATGTAAAATTTCCGTCCCTGAATCTAAAGTCGTCAGAAATCGAGATTCTTCATCTTTCACTGTCGAGAGCACATGGTCTTTTCTTGAAATCAATTCTGGATATACATCACCCATGGATTCTGCAAAAGTCTGAACCATCTTCGGGAAGATGGATTGGTCCGGTGAAATTTTTCTTCCAAAGCGAATCGCACGTCGCAAAATACGCCGTAAAACGTAGCCGCGGCCTTCGTTTGATGGCATCGCTCCGTCAGTCATCAAAAATCCAACTGATCGTGCATGATCCGCTAAAACCCGCATCGCTGCAATTTGGTCAGACAAATTTTTATCAGATTTCAAACGATCTAAATCTTTGACGTAATCCAATCCTGAAATTTTGCAGGCAGTTTCAATCATTGGGGCAAATAAGTCTGTATCATAATTGTTGAATTCGCCTTGCATCGCTGCAACGACTCGCTCTAATCCAGCACCAGTATCAACAGAAGGTTTTGGTAAAGGAATTAATTTTCCAGTGCTCTGCTCATCGTACTGCATGAAAACCAAATTCCAAATTTCAACGAAGCGATCTTCGCCAGCCGCGATTCCTTTGAAAGGATCTGTTTCTTTTCCTGCTTTAGGACCGTGGTCATAAAAAATTTCAGTACATGGTCCACAGGGACCCGTGTCACCCATGCGCCAAAAATTATCTTTTTCAAATCGGAAAATACGATCTCGCGGAACACCTTCTTGTTTGTGCCAAATATCTGCAGCTTCATCATCTGTTGTGTAAGCTGTGACATAGAGTTTTTCTTTTGGAATTCCGAATTCTTTAGTCAATAATTCCCAAGCAAAATGAATCGCATCTTTTTTAAAATATTCTCCGAAAGAAAAATTTCCCAACATTTCAAAAAACGTATGGTGCCGGGCAGTGAATCCCACATTGTCCAAGTCATTGTGTTTCCCACCAGCGCGAACACATTTTTGCGAAGAAACAGCCCTGGTGTAATCACGTTTTTCAATGCCTAAAAAAGTATTTTTAAATTGGTTCATTCCTGCATTTGTGAATAACAATGTCGGATCATTTTCTGGAATCAGGCTCGAGGAAGGAACAGCCGTGTGCCCATTTTTTTTAAAATAATCGAGAAACGTCTGACGAACTTGTTTTGATTTCATATTCACCTGCAATTTGCGCTGTAGTTGCTTTGAGAGTCTAGCTTGGACAATCCGTTCTAATCAAGACCTCACAATTCATCGCACATGTTGACACGTGCCCATATTTATACGTGCACAAATTTACACGTCATATGAGCACATTGACGTACAGCGAAAATTAATCAGTAAAATCAATGCTTTAAATAAGTCAATTTTACTCCTAGGGCCTCGCCAGACTGGAAAATCGACTTTCATTCAAAGTCTCGAGCCCCAGCTTGAAATCGACTTGGCAGACCAGGAAACTTTTCTAAAGCACACCAGTGACCCCGGTTTAATAAAACAGACGACTCAGCCGTACAAAACAATATTTGTTGATGAAGTTCAGCGGATCCCCTCGCTCCTTCATTCAAGCCAATCTTTTGCCTGGCAGAATGATCAGTAACGAGATGTCGGGGCTCAATTTCATTTTCACTTAATTGTTTGAGTTTAAACCCTGCTGAATGGCTTTTTGCGCAGTTCCCATATCAAAGCCACGGCTGATTAAATAGCGCATCACTTTGGCTTTTAATCTTTGTTTGTCTTGATAGCTTTCTTGCATCTGAAATTGCTCTTGGAAATCAGCAAATTTTGCAGATAACAAGCCCTGGGCTTTGACCAGTTCATGATCAGCATCCAGTTCCACTGCGGGCAATCCCCGCTTTTTCAAATAATTGCTGATATACATTTTGCCTTTGTTCCGCTGATGCAAAAGTTCAACAGTTCTGGCAGCAATTTCATTTTCATCTAAAAGCCAGCGATTCACTTCGGCCCAAATCATCACATCGGCAACCATTTTTTGGGAATAACGTTTGCTTAATTTTTCGTTGAGTTCTTTTCTGGAATAATTTTTTCGCGAAAGAAGATGCATCACCCATCTTTGCAGGCGTTTGTACAGACGGTCAGCATCTTCGGGAGTCAAAGCTTTTTCGGAAATAGACCTGTGTTTCAATGGTTTTTGTTCCTCCTGAAAATACATTGATCTTTGGACTGTAGCCGTAGCAATTGAAATGAGTCACATCTTTTCCACGGATTATTCTTGAAACCTATCAAAATTCCTGAAAAGAATAGCAAATGCGAAAAGCAATGCACCTCATCGCCACGTTTTTTTATGCTGGTCACTCAAAGTATGCTCCGGGAACCGTGGGGACCTTGGCCGCACTTCCCTTGGTTTGGGCCTTATTGTATTGGGGGCCCTTTTGGCAAATGGTGGCGACTGTGCTGATGATCCCGTTGGCTATTGTGGCATCCCAAGTTTATGAAACGGATTTTCAAGATGGCCATGACTCTTCGAAAATTGTCATTGATGAAGTCCTGGGGATTTCAGTGACCATGGTTTGGATGCCTTTGACTTGGCAGGCTTTTTTGGTGGGATTTGTTTTATTTCGATTGCTGGATATTTTTAAGCCTTTTCCCATCAGCTATTTGGATAAAAACGTTCCAGGCGGTGCAGGTGTTGTTGTCGACGATTTGTTAGCGGGTTTGATCGCGAATGTGGTCATGCAAATTTTGTTATCCCACACAGCAATATTAGGAACTCAGATCATCCAAAGTGATGGTATGTGTCTTTTCTCATGCGGATAATTTCAACTCCCGAGGATCTTGCCTTAGTTCAAAATTTAATAGAGTCCCTGAAAAAAAATAAAATCACATTGGGATTTGCTGAAAGCTGCACTGGTGGCTTGCTTTCAAGCTTAATCACTGAGCACCCCGGTGTTTCTGAAGTTTATATGGGGTCCGTTGTTTCCTATTCGAATGCAGCAAAAATAAATATTCTTGGGGTGCGTAACGAAACTTTGCAAAATTTTGGCGCAGTGAGCGCTGAAGTGGCCCAGGAAATGTCTGAAGGGCTTTTACAAATCATGCAAGTGAACTGTGCAGTCTCTATTACTGGAGTTGCAGGTCCCACGGGGGCCACAGAAAAAAAACCTTTAGGTATGGTGTGTTTTGGGTTTACTCACAATTTTTCTAGTGATGGACTGAATCCTGTCAAAGCCTCAACCTTTGCGAAAACTGAGCATTTCTCGGGAAATCGTCAGTCCATACAAATGCAAGCAAGCCTGTTCGCTCTTCGGACCTTGCAAGATTTGATTTCGTCAAAAGTAAAACGGTAATGGCGTAGCATTTTTGAAACATGAACAACAAAACGGAGAAAATCATGCAACCAAACAAAGACCAGCATAAGGAACAGCGCCTTGACACAAAAGCTTTAGGCGAAAGAACAAAAGCCCTCGACCTCGCGGTTTCAACAATTGAAAAACAATTCGGTAAAGGTTCCATCATGCGCTTAGGTGCAGGTGAGACTTTAAATAAAGATATCGAAGTCATCAGCACGGGTGCTTTGAGCTTGGATATCGCCCTTGGAATTGGTGGATTACCTAAAGGACGTATTATTGAAATTTTTGGCCCAGAATCTTCAGGGAAAACAACAATCGCTTTATCTGTGATTGCTCAAGGCCAAAAAACAGGTGGAGTTGTTGCTTACATCGATGCGGAACATGCGCTTGATGTAAACTACGCAAAAAAATTAGGTGTTAACATCGAAGATCTTTTGTTGTCTCAACCAGACACTGGTGAACAA
>JBKCTJ010000100.1:0-3412 GCA_046318875.1 Pseudobdellovibrionaceae bacterium
TTGGCAAGTTGGAACTGGACAGAAATGAAGTCTATCGAATCACACCGCAGAAGCGGCATTGCCATTGATGTTTGGCAAAAAACAAACGTGGAATTTTTGGACTTTCCTACCTATCAAAGTGGCGCGTTAGAACTACTTTGATAGGCGGCATTTTGCACTCATTGTTGGAACCTACACCCTTTGTCTGTGCGAAAGAGCAGAGCTTTGCTGTAAGAAGCGTGAGTAAAAACTTAGGGGTTTTAGTAACGAAGTTAATATCAATGTGACTGAATTTATAAATAAATTAGGTAGATATAGCCCATTCAAAAATTGAAAACTATCTTGGGAAAATATTTTTCGCGATCAATTGCCATGATATCCGAAACATTTCTTTCCATGGCGCATGATGGCTCTCATTCCCTCTGGGTCGCCTTGGCTTCCGATTTATGCGATGCTGGAAAACGAGACTCGTATTGCGCGAGGAAGTTTGGCATTGCAATCGTCATCAGTGAGAGGCCGAATATTCGACGCAAAAAGGGAACCCGAAAATGAAATTGTCGGTTGTAGCAATTCTTTTCTTTCTATTTACTGGCTCAAATTCCTATGCTGGTGAATCGCCTGGCGCATTGTTCTGAGAGAAAAGGTTTTCGTGGTAACTACACACCTGCATGCAGGATGTACATGAACGAATTTTCTTTCGAGGGTATAAATCCAAATTTTGCATATAAGTCATGAGCATTTGTTGTTGCTAATAGAAATAATCTAAATTGTTTTAATTCGTGATGTTCCATGAATCTGCAAAAATGACTTTGAATCTGCCTGGAATTTTTCTGGATTTCTCGTCCGAAGAAGAGGAATCGTTTGAATCAAATTCATCAATTAAAATCTTGTCTGTGTCAGTCGCGCAGACTTTCTTTGCCTCAAACTTAAGGATAATTTTCTGTTTCGAATGGATTTCAAAACATTAGGAAGTCGATGGATTACCCTTGGGACTGATGAGGGTCGCACCAGCTTCATATGCAAATTCTCATTGGCTTCCTAAAATCAATATAATCCTTTACCAATCTGATTGATCTGATGTTGACACATCTCTTCATATAGGTATAATATACCAATATGTGAGCCATATTGGTGCGACATGAAAAGTTTATTGTTCGTCGGCGATACTTGATTGAAATCACAGTTCATCAAGTTCCAAAGTCATCGAATTATAAAGATGGGCTAAAATGGGGACTGATTTGCATTGATCAACTCAAGGGCAAGAAAGTCTTAATGGATAATCATCATCCCAAGGGTCCGCATCTTCATATTGATGATGATGAAATGCCGTATGATTTTTCAACATTGGATCAGCTTGTCGTAGACTTTAGGCAGCTTATAAATGAGCACATGGGAGTACAATTATGAAAAAACTCGTCGTTTCTTGCAAAACAGTAGATCAGGTTTTTGAAGATTTTAAACATGCTGCCAAGCGCGTGAAAAATGGAAAATTCAATGGTGAAACGGAATATGAAGTCAGTTTTGATAACAAAGCTGACTTTAATAAATTTGTTCGTAACATTCCGGTCTTATCTGCAATCATTGTCTTTAAACCTCGCTCCGTTTATGAGCTTGCAAAATTGACTGATACCGATGTTTCAAATTTAAATAAAATCATTCAATTTTTTGTAGAAATTGGAGTGATTAGTGTAAAGACAGCCCAAGTTGGTGGTCGCAAGGTCAAGCAACCTCATGTTGAATATGATGAAGTTACTTTTCGTCTTGCTGCTTAATTTGAGTTTTGCCTGACAAAAGCTTCTGAGGCCCCGATGGTTTTGGCCGCTATCTCGTATGATCCATGAATGTTGACCAATTTTTGTAAATCTGCAGAGTTTAGACCTTTGGGCTCCGACACTTCATTAAACTTCACTAGTATCACAGCACAGGCCCCAGAAAATGGTTCGTCTACTTGTTGCTCTTCGGTGCGCTTTTCGTGGCGGCGAGTCGGAGGGCGAGCCCAAAAATCAGGTCGTAACTGTAGCGACAACCGTCGATAGACATTCGTTTGCTGACATTACTCAATTGCAGAGCTAAATTGAATAACTAAGGAGATACAAATGAGAACAATCTTTTTTTTAATTGTCATGGGATTGTCCTTTTTTGCATATGCAAAACGGCTTCCACCAGTCACGGTAAAACCAATTTCAAATGCAGGTCTTCGATATGAAGTACCATCTTGGTCTTCTGATGACTTGAAAAAGCTACAGAATGGTGGTTTCATTCGAGTCGTAAATATTCGCGATGGCTTACCCATTTGTACCAAGCAAGTTTACGAAACTAAGTACGACAAAAACTTAGAACAAGACGTGCAGGACAATTTTATTACCAGACTCAAAGTTGAAAAAGATCAACTTATTATAAGTAGCGAAAAAATAGCTCCCGTAAAAAAGCCTTTCGCCAACTTCTGCGATTAATATCCCTTGATTGTTGAATGGTTTGAATCCAGAAAAGCACTATAAACCAAATTTGTTGTTCTTTAGCGATCGTCATGAAGTCAGAGGTTTTACGACTTCGTGGCAATCAACAATCAAGGGATTTATGATCTCAGTCTTGTTCTTTCTTAAATAGACAATAGTTAAATACAAATATTAAATATCGAAATTAATCCTCTGTTAATCGGATTTTGCCTTCCCTCAGTTCATGTATTGTAAATCGCCCTTCTTGTTGAAGACGGTTAATACAAACGTCCATGGCCGCAAAATAATTTCGATTTAACTCTTCTTGATTGTTCGTGTTCCCTAACTCTGAAGAATCAGCGCAATATCGTATTGAAATCGCTGCGTGATAAACTCTTGAGGCATTAATTGGGATGTCCCACCAATTCATACCGGCTTTGCCTATAGCCTCGAATTTTGATTTAGCTCCCTCAATCTCAAACCAACTGAATCCTCTTGATTGAAGTTGTCTGAAACAAGAACGTAGTTCTCGCTGCACTTGCACAACCGACTTGCTACCGTCAATTTTTCCTAAACATCTGTCAAGTACATCAAATGCTGTTCCCGTCGCGGCAAAGCTAACATTTGATACAGTTAACAACATTACTAAAGTTTTTTTCATCTTCTATTTCCTTTCAATATGTAAACGATTCGATACCGTTCCAATTTCGATACCGTTCCAATTTCTGTGGGATTAATTTCCCATACAGAGAAACGATAATTTCAAAAATTGAATATACAACAAGTATTCCAAGTTTAAGTTTCTGATTTTCCTCAGTTTCCATTTAGCAATAGGTGACGATCTCTTTTGAACGTGCCAAAAAAGAGGTTTTCTGAAAACTGCGTGTCGAACTTTTTGACACTTTTTTCTTGCCGTTTTTAGCAAATATTTAGTTCAATAAAAGTACTTTATCAGAGTGCCTTCTTGTTTTTTATTCTTTCCATTTTGACTGAATTAA
>JBKCTJ010000101.1:0-4674 GCA_046318875.1 Pseudobdellovibrionaceae bacterium
GTAATGATGTGAAAAAGATGCTGATCGGTCATTGCTTTGACTTTGTCAGAGACAAGACTTGGTGGCTTTAAAGCCATTTTTTGAGCAACACTCATGTTTGCTCCGCCTTCGCCATGGGTCCCGTGGCAGACCATACAATGAGTTTCATAGTGCTTCATTCCCACTCGTAAAACTTCTTCTGTCATTTGACCAGCCAAGGGATTTAAATTTTCCTTTTCAGCAGTCTCTAAATCGATTCCCCAGCGGTAAGGACTAAATCCCACGGGAACAGTGTTTTTTGCAGGCTCTAACATTCCCTTTTCCTGAGGCTTAATGGCCGGTGACTCCATCATATCTTGGATCAGTTCCACATTCGGTTGTGAATGATCCGAACAGCCACTGATGCAGGCCATCAGTAAGCTGATCAAAATTAAATTTCCAATGAACGATAAACCTTTGATCATAATTAAAACTCCGAGACTTTCTTGATTTCAACAGCGCCTAAATCTCTCATCACTTGCGAAAGCTTCTGTTCGTCGTAGACCACATCAGTTTCTGGAATAAACAAAGCAAATTTATGTGAAGTCAAATCAGGGTCAATCACTGGTGGATTGATCTGGGGTAACTTACAAAAATAAAAAAGCGAAGCAACAGAACTTAAAGCAGCAAACAAAATCGTAAGTTCAAAAATAATTGGAATAAATGCAGGCAATGAAAAGAATGGCTTACCACCAACATTAATGGGCCAATTCACAGCAGATGTCCACCAAGTGACAAACAGCCCAATCCCCATTCCACAAAATGCTGCAACAAAAGTCACATAAGGAATCACAGATCGCTTGATATCAAGAGCCTCTTCCATTCCGTGAACAGGATAAGGTGATAAAGCTTCAACTTTGTCAGAACCCATGGATTTTACTTTGCGTGCAGCTTCGACGATGGAATGCTCATCCAACCAAATCCCAGCAACACCGCCAATTTTTTTTGCCATAATTAGTGCCCACCTTTCTTTTCACGTCCGACAGATAAGACAGGCTTCACTTCTGCAATAGAAATTGCTGGAAACACTCGAAGGTACAACAAAAACAGTGTTAAGAACATTCCGAAACTGCCCAACAAAACCCCGGCATCGTAAAATGTCCAAGCATAATTTCCCCAGTTTGCAGGTAAGAAATCTGCGTGGAGCGAAGTGACTGTGATCACGAATCGCTCGAACCACATTCCAATATTCACGAAAATAGAAACTACGAACATGACAGGAATTGATCTTCGAGCCCATCTGAACCAAAAAATCTGTGGAATAATGACGTTACACGTGACCATCACCCAGTAAGACCAGCCATAATCACCAAATGCGCGATTCACGAAAACGAATCTTTCATACATATTTCCGGAATACCAAGCGATGAAAAACTCTGATCCGTAGGCATATCCCACCATCAAGCCTGTGGTCATAATGATTTTATTCATCACTTCCATATGATCCAAAGTGACGTAATTTTTAAATTCAGGAAATCCGATTCGAACCAAAGTCATCAAAGTGATCACCATGGCAAATCCAGAAAAAATCGCTCCTGCAACAAAGTAAGGTGGAAAAATCGTCGTATGCCAACCTGGCAATCCAGCAACAGCAAAGTCAAAAGAGACGATGGTGTGAACCGATAAAACTAGGGGTGTCGATAATCCTGCGAGCAATAAATAAAGCATTTCATAATGAGACCAGTTTTTTGCAGTGCCTCTCCATCCAAGGGAAAGTGCTCCGTAGATGACTTTTCTAACTTTATTTTTCGCGCGATCTTTGATGGTCGCAAAATCTGGAACCATTCCGATGTACCAAAAAATAATTGAAACCGTCGCGTAAGTGGAAACGGCAAAAACGTCCCACAACAAGGGCGACCTAAAGTTCACCCACAGTGGTCCTCGCTGATTCGGGTAAGGAAAAAGCCAAAAATCTAACCATGGTCGACCGGTATGCAACAGGGGAAAAAGTCCCGCAGTCATCACGGCAAAAACTGTCATTGCTTCAGCTGTTCGAGCAACAGATGTTCTCCATTTTTGGCGAAACAAAAATAGAACTGCAGAAATCAAAGTTCCCGCGTGTCCAATCCCGATCCAAAAGACGAAAGTAATAATCATCGTTCCCCAACCGATAGGGTGGTTAACACCAAGCAAACCCATTCCGTTAGCGATGACGATTCCAAGAATTAAAATGTAAAATAGCAAAAGTGTTTTTGCCCCAAGGAATAATCCGACCCAACCCTTACCAGGGATGGTTTCAACAGGCCGACAAATATCGTCGGTGATTGTTTTTAAATCCTTGTCTCCTAAAATCAGTGGATTTCTTTTGATTTCAGTTTTCATTATACTTGCTCGCTTTGTTGTCTTTGATCTTGATGCAATGAATGTTCTTTGGATGAGTCTGTGCCATGACTATTCACAGTGACTTTATCGTTATTACGAATGCGGCTCATGTACCTGACGGCTGGAGCTGCGCCCCACTCTTCTAGAAGAGCATAACTTCGGGGTTCATTTTTAAATACCTGAGCTACTTTTGATTGAGGATCATTCAGATCACCAAAAACAATCACATCGGTTGGGCATGCAACTTGACAAGCTGTTTTGATTTCTCCGTCTTGCAATTTTCGATTTTCTAATTTTGCTTTATTTTTACCATCTTTAATTCGCTGAACACAGAATGTACATTTTTCCATGACACCGCGGACACGAACTGTGACATCCGGATTCATCACCATATTGGAAGGAGCTTCAACACCTTTTAAATAGTTGAACCAGTTGAATCGTCGGACTTTGTATGGACAGTTGTTGGAACAATATCTTGTTCCAACACAACGGTTATAAACCATTTCATTTAAGCCTTCAGAACTGTGAACTGTCGCAAGAACTGGGCAGACAGTTTCACAAGGCGCATTGTCACAATGTTGACACATGACTGGTTGGAAAACTGCACCAATGGTATCTCCATTTTTCGCATCACCAGTGTAATAGCGATCAATACGGATCCAATGCATTTCACGACCTTGTAGAACATATTTTTTTCCAACAACTGGGATATTATTTTCAGACTGACATGCGATCACGCAAGCTGAACAACCCGTGCAAGTGTTCAGATCAAGGGCCATTCCCCACTTATGACCGTTATAACGGTGCCCTGGCCATAATGACCAAATGTGGTGTTTATGAATGTTTGCATCTGGTTTTTTCAAATAATCATTCAAAGTGGCTTCAACAACAATTTGTCGGCCTTCCATGGAATGATGGGCTTGTGTACAAGCCAGTCTGTAAATTTCACCCGTGGATTTGAGTTCTACTTTGTGACCAGAGTAGATAACAGTTTTAGCGGTCTCATCCCAAGTGCCCCATGGAAGAACATTGATTCCGACGTTATTTCCAACTTTACCTGTATGTGTTCTGCCGTATCCGATGGCCACTGCCAAAACTTCATCGTGGAGACCTGGTTGAATATGAACTGGTAATTTTAAAGTTTTTCCCTTGGAAGTGACTGAAATCAAAACTCCTTCTTTGAGCTTTTCTCTTTCAGCTGTTGCAACAGAAACCATGACATAATTGTCCCAAACAATTTTCGTAACCGGGTCTGGAAGTTCTTGAAGCCAAGAAACATTTGATAAAGATCCATCGCCTAATGTTGATTTTGTATACAATGCTAATTCATAACCGCTTTGCGCACTGTACGCGGAAAGCTGGTTCAACGAATCTTGTCTGAAACTTCGACCTGACCCGCCATCTTCAAACCCAGCTTGCTTTAAATCTCCAACAAAACCTTTTTGCAAAACCGATTGCCAAAAGGCCTCGAAAGTTAGGCCCCTTCCGTGCTGAGGATAAACTTCGGTTTTCCAAATATTTCGAAGGTAATCATAATAGCTTTCAAAATCTAAAATTCTTTTTGGTCCCCGCTCGGCTTCATAACACCAAGTCATCAAATTGAATTGAAAACTTCGCGTTCCGTACATGTTGGCAATCGCCGGCTGTTGAATAGCATAAAGTCCATTATTGAATTCAGCATCTCCCCAATTTTCCAAAACGTGATGGTCAGGCAAAATCATATGGGAAATATGTGCCACTTCATCCATTCGATCCGAAGTTGTGATGACCATTTCAACTTTTTTAGTGGCTTCAGCAAATCGCTTCGCATCGATCCAGCCAAACAGTGGATTTGTGCGGTGAATGATCAAAGTTGAAACTTCACCCTTTTCCATTTTTTCGATTAACTTTTGTAAAGACTCACTACTTGCTTGCAATGGGCTGTGAGAAGCCTGGCCACGAACAGTTTGACCTTCGTTGTTCAAAGCAGAATTTAAAAAATTCACAGCAATTTGCAATGTCGCTGCGTCTTTGGTTTTTGTCTGAATTCCCCCAGCAACGATTAAACTTTTGCCTTTGGCATCATACAGGTCTTTGGCCATTTTTTGAAATAGTTTTGCGTCGATCTTCAATTCCGCAAAAGCCGATGCATAACCTGGAAGTATGCGGTCAAATTGCGAAGGCATAGAAAGTCCCAGTTTTTTCATTTCAGCAATTAAATTCATAACAACTAAAATTTGTTGAGATGGTTTAATTCGAAAACGAATGTCTGCATTCGTTGCAGTTAAAGACATTGTTGAATCAAAGCTGATCACTTTGTTCATATTTTTAATGTCTTTTCGAGCAGCAGAGTAT
>JBKCTJ010000102.1:0-6790 GCA_046318875.1 Pseudobdellovibrionaceae bacterium
GGTGTGCTCAGTGTCTCATAGGCTTCTGTTAACTCTTTAAATTTGTCCTCAGCTTTTTTATCTCCAGGATTTTTATCTGGATGAAATTGCATTGCCAACTTCCTGTAGGATTTTTTAATTTCCTCTGGAGTAGCAGATCGACTCACGCCGAGGGTGCTGTAAAAATCTTTTTTACTCATAAATTTAGCAAACTCATGCTTTCTTCGCGACGATCACTTGAGCTGGTCGAATCAGCTTGTCGTTCATCTTATAAGCTTTTTGCAAAGTCCGAACGACATGACCCTCTGAAATTTGGTCAGAGACTTCTGTCCCCACGGCTTCGTGGTTCAATGGATCGAAGGGTTTGTGATCGCTTTGAATTTCAATAACATTATGTTTTGCCAGCAGGTCACTCATTTGTTTTGCAGTCATTTGAACGCCTTGAACAAATTGCACGTAATTTTCCGCAGTGACCTGAGTGGAAAGAGCCCGATCAAAATTATCCATGCTTCCTAAAAAATCTCGGATAAATCTTTCGGCGCCAAATTTTAATAAATCCGAACGCTCTTTGATCGAATTGCGTTTGTAATTTTCAAACTCAGCTCGCAAATACAAAAATTCGTTTTTGAACTTTTCAGCTTCACTTCGCAATTGATCAAGCTGGCTCAGGACGTCTTGTCCGTTGTTTGAAACGACGTCATCGCTTTCCGCTTCGGCATTAACATGGTTGTTAGGCTTTGTGTTTGGCTTAGATGATGGATCTGTATTTGATTCGCTCATAAGTAGTCCCTAGTGAAAAAGATATGTTAACCTAACACTGTGAACTCATCAAATAAAGTCAAACCTGCGACCAATCTTCTTCCGTGACGAGGATCTGTTCAAAAACCTTATTACTTAAATGCACTCCTTGCCGCGTCAATTTCCAAGACCCATTTTTAATGATCACAAAAGACTGCATAAGCGGTGAATTTAATCGAGTTGTGATTAACCTCAAGGCAGATTCGCCAAATTTTTCACTCAGTTTTGCTTGATTCAAGCCTGAATCCAACCTTAACCCCACCATACAAAAATCAGTCAAAGACTCCCAGGGCTGCAAGATTTCAAACAGCTTTTTGTCATCGGCAGAAAATGCCTCGTGGTTGGATGTTAAATTTTGGGCCCAAATCGTATAGTCTTGAATGCCTTTTGGGTTCCAAAAACGGACTCCCCAGGGAAATTTATCGTTTTGTCTGAGGTATGAATGGGAGCTTAACCCCACGCCCCAATAATCCTGATCTGTCCAATACAACAGATTATGTTTAGATTCGTGCCCGGGTCTGGAATAATTTGAAATTTCGTACTGATAATACCGATTCAGTGACAGCTGTTCGTGCAAGTATTCAAACATGGCCACTTGTTCTTCATCCATTGGGCGGTGAGCCGACAAAAGATGATTTACTGGAACGGTTAAGCAATAGGGGCTTAAGTGCTCGGGCCCAATTTTCATGGCAATTTCCACATCTTTTCGAAAACCCGTCAACGTCTGTCTTGGCAATGCAAACAACAAATCAAAATTGAATTTGAAATCGTGTTTTTGAATCAAGTCGAATGTCTGTAAAGTCTCCTGCGCCGTGTGTTCACGGTGCACCATTTTCAAAAGAGAGTCGTCAAAAGTTTGTGCGCCGACACTGAGTCGATTGATTCCAAGCTCTTTATAATCTTTCAGCTTATCATAATCCACAGTTGCAGGATTGATTTCGATTGTGATTTCAGTTCCGGACCTTCGTCTGAAGCCTGCAGTGTTGAGAGTACTCAATATCTCAGATATCATAGACGCTGGTAACAGCGACGGCGTGCCGCCGCCAAAGTAGATCGTATCCACGAACTCGTGATGAGAAAAAAGATGTCGCCGGGACAAAATTTCATTTTTCAAAATGTGGACATAATCGGCTTCGGGCAAGATTTTGGTTCTTTCATAAGTAGCAAAATCGCAATAGGTACAGCGTTGTATGCAATATGGAATGTGAATATAAACACCGAAACTCATAAGGAAGTTCTTCAATGAAGACCACAAAATATCAACTTAAAAATGGACTGACTGTGATTCTCTCGCCAATGCACAAATCCCCAGTGGTTTCAGTTCAGGCCTGGGTTCGGACGGGTTCGGCTGATGAACAGAAAAACGAAGAAGGCATCAGTCACTTTATTGAACACTTGGTATTTAAAGGAACAAAAAAATTCAAAACAGGAGAAATTGCACAAGCTGTCGAAGGCTCAGGGGGTGAATTAAACGCCTACACTTCATTTGATCAAACGGTGTTTTACGTGACTATTTCAAAGTCTTTTTCGGGTCTTGCTTTAAGTGCAATTTCGGAAATGATGGGCTATCCCCAGTTTGACTCGGCGGAAATTGATAATGAACGGGAAGTTGTTCTGGAAGAAATCAAGCGTGGCATTGACTCTCCAAGTCGCCAAGCAAGTCAGCTTTTCTTTTCAACGGCTTATGAAAAACATCCTTACGGTGTTCCGGTGATCGGCTACGATAAAAACGTGAAAAGCTGGCCGGCAAAAAAAATCAAAGACTATTTTCACTCCAGATATTCGCCACAAAATATGTTTCTAGTTGTTGCCGGTGATTTTCAAATTCCCGAGATGAAAAAACGAGTCGATGAATATTTCGGAGAAATAAAAAAACACACAGTACGAAAATCTAAAATTATTAAAGTTCCAGTTTCCAACAAACAGAAACTGAAGACCTTAAAGACCGAAGTTAATGATTCCTACTTGTATGTATCTTTTCCAATACCTCACGCCCGCCATAAAGATGTCCAAGCTTTGGATGTTATTGGCCACGCTTTGGGCCAAGGTGATAACTCAAGATTAGTAAAACGATTGCGTCTTGATAAGCCGGTGGTGAATTCAATATCTGCTAGCGCGTGGACACCTCAGCAAGATGGTGCGTTTTTGATTTCTGCCACCTTATCTCAAGATCATTTAGAAGAATCTTTAGATGCCATTAGTGAAGAAATCGTTCGGTTGCGACATGATGGAATTACCGAAGCTGAATTGCAAAGATCTAAGACCGCGCTTTCCGCTGAAGAAATCTACGGAGTAGAAACCGTCGACGGTATGTCCAGAAAAATAGGAAGCGGAGAGTTTTATTTCAATGATCCAGATTATTACAGCAATCAGTTATCGAGGATTCAGAAATTGACAAAACATGAAGTCAATTCGGTGATTAAAAAATATTTTGACCCATACAAGATGACAGCGATTTTGACTTCAAAAATGGATAAAACGACGTCATTCAAATTGATCACTGATTTTGGTAAAAATTTAGTCCATCAATGCAACCAAGCTCCAGTTGTTCTTGAAACCAAAAAAACTATTTTCAAGAAAGCTGTTCAGAAAACAAAAAAATACACTTTGGATCACGGAACAAAAGTGTATCTGCGAAACATGCCGGGCGTAAACTCGTTAACGATTCGGTCTGCAAGCCTTGGCGGCGCAAGGGGTTTACTACCTACACAACAAGGTCTGACGGAATTATTGTCTCGTGTGTGGACGTCTGCTACTCAAACCAAAGATGAACAAAAAATAATTTCCTTTTGTGACGAAACAGCATCTTCCATTTCAGCTTATTCTGGTCGGAATAGTTTTGGCTTGAATATGGATTCACTGACTCAGTTTTTTGATCAAAGTGCTCATTTGTTTGAGGAGTTTCTAACTATGCCCAAATTTCAACAAATTTATTTTGATCGCGAGCGGGAAGTGATGCTTCATCAAATCACTGCCAAAAATGATCATCCCACCAGTGTCATGGGACGAATGTTTTACGAGAAACTTTTTTGGGGACATCCTTATTCTTATGACACTCTGGGAACTAAAGAAAGTATCGGACAGTTAACCCCGAATCATTTGCAAACATATTTAAATCAGCAACTGACTTCTAAAAACTTTCACATTTGCATTGCCGGAGATTTCTCAGAACAAAAAATGATGAAATGGCTTTCGAAGCTAGATCAAAACTTGCCACATTTTGATTATAAAAAACCGCAATTCAAACTTCCCATTCGAAATGAAAATCAGTTTTTGTACTCCCAAATGAAAAAAGAACAGTCCCATATGATGGTGGGATTTTATGGTTTGAAACTTGATGATACGGATCGCGATGTTTTTGAAGTGATGGACACCATTCTGTCTGGAATGGGTGGTCGCTTATTTCAAGAATTGCGTGAAAAGAAATCACTAGCTTATTCCGTAGCGACACAGAAATTTTACGGTGTGGAGGCGGGTTTTTTCGGCTCTTACATTGGCTGCTCACCGGAAAAAGTAGATACAGCTTTGAGCATGATGCTTGAAGAATTTTATAAATTGATGACAATTCACGTTTCAGACGAAGAACTTTCCAGGGCAATTCAAAATGTGATCGGCAGTAATGATATTGCACTTCAAAAAAAAATCAGAGATCGCAAATACAATTTTATTCGATGAACTGTACAGTCTCGATTCAGATTTAAACTTCGAAGCCGAAAAAAGATTTCGCACAGTCACTCAAGAACAAATAAAAAGTTTGGCCAATCGGCTATTTAGCCAACATTTCGTTTGTGCACTGGTCGGTCCACAAGATTTTAAAACAAAAGATAAAATGGGCCTCCATTGGAATGATTTAGTTGCCTGAGAATAAAAATCTTTTCAATGGTTCTGCGTACACGGGATATGAAAGTGCTCCGACATGTCCACCGCATTCTGACAAAACAGTTTCTATAGGAAATGCTCGCAGAAGCTCCAGTGATAAGGGATGAGAAATAAAATCGTCTTTTGCATGGAGCATAAGAACGTCCTTGGGTCGGGGCGCATTCAGCAAGCTTTTCCAAATAGAGAGTTCAGAATCTAAATTTTTGGATTCTCCGCCAGATTTAAAAAAATTGGCATAAAAAGGCCAAGCTATTTGATCGAAATAGTTTAATATTTTCCATTCATGGCTCTCAAAAAAGCGCCGTGTTGGCAATTTGTTTTTTAAAACTCTGTCGTCATGAACTTGTTGAGATGCAAAGACGACGTCTCGAACCGAAGTGCTCATCTTGAGTCCGATAAAAAAACCAAGTTCTTTTTCACCTATGTTGTTGCTCTGCAGAGTTTTCGAAAACAGCACCGGATCAACATTGGATGCAAATTCCATGAGATAAGGTTTCAGTGTTTCCTTGATGACGTTTTTTCTCTCTTCACTGAGTTCAAATCTTCCTTCCGCAAGCTTGTCTAAAACATCTAATCCATATTCCAGATCTAAAGGCGGATTGATCAAAATATATTTGTTAAAGAGGCCTTCGGTTTTTGGATCCGCCATGATTGAGGCGGCCTGAAATCCGCCTAAGCTAATGCCCATTAGGTGTTTGATTTTAAAATCAAATTGATGTTTTTTTGTGACGTCAGAAGTTGCACGGGACACGAGCCGAAGGATGTCTTCTGAATCTTGAGAAGAGAGTCCGGGCCGCATGTATTTGCTAAAGGCCATGCTCGATTGCATGTGAAAACTAGACGGAATAGACATGACGGAAAGGCCCATCTGATTGAGTTGCCCCATCAAATATCTTGCATATCCCACACGGCTGGCTGACCCCAATCCAACTAGCATCACAATCAACGGAGCCTGTGGCTTTCCTAAAACGTAATTAATTTCGGCTTTGACATCGCCAAGCGCACCAACAAGACGACGACGTTCGGGATAAAATGAATATTGTAAAGTGTGGAAAGTGACTTTGTTTTTCTCTTTTAACAAAATTGTGCTTGCAGAAGAAAAATACGGATTACAAGACGGTTCGGGTTTTGATTGAGCATGTGCAGTTCCAACAAAACTCAGACCTAAAAAAAACAAATGCACGATGAAAAGTGTAATCACCTGTCGGATGGTCATGTGGTCCCCCCTTGCCTTTCATCTCGGATCGCCAAGAAAGAACATGATAGAATTTATTCAGTTCATTAGGGTCGCTATTCAATTCTTTCCAAAAGTCTAGGTGTAAATAAAAATAAGTGATTCATTTCTCGACAGAGGACAAATATGGTCATTTCTAATCATTGAAAAAGTGTCAAAAATTGTGACGATCCTGTTATCTTTTCCAGAATGTCGTTTTCGCCAAAATAGAATGTTGAAATCGTGTAATATTCTCCTTGCATAAAGGAGTGACAGCGTGAAATCACAAAAAGCTTTATATCAGGTCGCTATTGTCACAGGTGTAACCTCCTTGATCCTATTGCAGTCTGCTTGCACTGGCGGCGGGTTTAATGCACAGGATGCGAAGTTGAATAAGAGTCTTGAAATATTGATTAATTCAGATGTTGAAACACCAACCAAGGCTGCGTCTGTACCAAAAGTTCCACCCGGAAATCAAGAGCTCAATCCTCTGGTGGATTTGAGCAGCAGTCCAGAAGTTTTACAGCAAGACCTATCTGTATTAATGAATCAGGAAAATCAAATTGTCGAAGTGGCAATGCCATCAATGATGGCTTTCGAAGCTGGCTCTAATACCAATCAAGACATTGGAAAAATCTGGAAAGCTGGGGAACTCAAAGCAACATCTTTCGAAAACGCCAGCTCAGATGCTTTGGAAACCAAATCAAATTTTTGCGCAGTCTCGGGATTTGCTGAAATCAAAGGATCAGGCACAGTAACTCATCGAATGATGCAAGTTGAAACTGCCGATGCCGGCACGGGCTTAAAATCTGCAGTAATTCATTTTACTTCGTACTTAGCGGGCATGGGTGCCGGCGATGAAGCGAATGGCTGGACGATCCGAGGTTTTGGATCTGCAGATTCTTTCAAAGTCAATTTGCA
>JBKCTJ010000103.1:0-5597 GCA_046318875.1 Pseudobdellovibrionaceae bacterium
AAATAAGTGAATCGCATAATAAAAAAAATCTCATTTCGATTTTCCGTAGGCTTTATCAAGGCTGAGAACCAGATATCCACCATCAGCCGTTTTGGAATAGTACTTCAATCTGGCCTCATACTTATTTTCTCGAATGTACCAAATTTTAACTAGGCTTTCCTTGTCTAATTTTTGGGGTTCAGTTTTAGGATTTCCCCACTTTTTCTTAAGATATCTTTCGAGTTGATTTATAAATTCTTTTGAAGGAGCAACTTGACTTATCTGAACTGTTGCAACGACTCTTCGAACATAGCCATTATCATCCATAGAAATTTTAGTTTGGGTATTCGTTAACAATTTAGAAAGTCTTGACACTTTTTCGTCTTTGTAAACTACGCTCTCAGTTTCAGTGTAATCTGAATCAGAATTGACTTCATCAAACGACATTCCGACTGATTTCCAAATATTCTCCCAAACGGAGAAACTATAATTTTCGATATCGCTTGGAGCTTTACCAAAATACTTTTTGTAAGCATCTAATCTTAATTTCTTTGTTGCTTCAACAGTACAGTTTAAACTGCGAGATCTTTTCTCATCCAACTTTTTGTATTTGTTTATGTCATCTGCTGAAAGCTCAATGGCCCTACTCATCTTATCAGACAAAACCTCTAATTCATTTTTTTCGTAGCCGCCAAGTTCTGAACATTTATTCAATAACCACTCATGACGTGCGGGCCGGCTGCCCCAAAAATAAATTTTTATTGTTTTTTCATCTAAAATTAGTGCCTTATCTGATGGAGTACCGACAACATCCTCAATTGTCGATTGGGGCACGCCCATTTCTTTCATGTAATCTTTTGCAGTCGCCTGTAGCTGTTCGAACTTTTTTCTTGATTCACTTTCAGAAAGTTGTCCAAACTTACCTTTGCTAAAATATGGCCGATGAACTGCTAAAAAGTTTCCACCTCTGTGCTGCCCACCAATATGAATAAAAAAACAAGCACTGGCGCAAATACAATTTTCTTTTCTTTTGGGGTCTGGGGTAAAATTTTCGCCATTACAAATCGGACTTTCATCTTTTCCTTTCATAGGAACCATGGATGACAATTCAAGAAGTCTCATTGCTCGGCCAATCTTCATTGCCTCTTCAAAATCACCACCGCTTGAAAAAATATAAACGACACCAATCCTACCTTGATTTTCCCTAATTTGATTTTCGAACTTTTTAAAATCACCTGAAACAATTTCGCCTTCCAGTACGATAGCTTTGTAGCTGCTTTCTCCCCAAATCCAAATATCTGCAGCGTATGCATTCATACTGCAGTATGTAAATAAAAAATAACAACACAAGGACGTAAAAAACAATTTAGCCAAATCCATTTTTGAGTTTCCTTTAAACAAATTTCTGATAAAAACTGTCGATCTGTGTATTATTTTAACCATTTACGCATCTATTACAATTTTATTCTATGGGATTCTTTTCAAATCTTCCATTAGTACATTTACTTACGAATTTGGAACTAAGTCTGTTTCCTAGAAAGCTCAATAAAGCACATAGACAAATCGGCATCAGTTATGTTTTCCTAGTTCTTTCCAGAAAAAACTTTCTATCCGAATAAATTAAAAAGAATATAATCGACAGTGGAGCAATTTTAAATGCTTCACCGTATAGGAAAGTGAAAAAATTAAATTTTAATAGTTGCGCCGAACCAGATGATAAAATAAATTTTTCAGTCCATATTAAAAAAGAAAACTTCGAGGAAGTTTTCTTTTAGTATCAAGAAAATTTATTAATTTCTTGTATTCATTTCAAAATTTACAATTAAGTACAGAAGATGACGTATTCTGATTATTTATCAAATCGAACTACTAATAAACTTGAGCTAATAAAATGTTGTACTTTTACTTTTTAAAATTATGGAATCCTCAAACTCAAAAAAAATATTTGGAGCTTTGATGTATATTTTTAAAAATGAATAACCTCTATTTGTTTCAAAAGTAGCAAGTGTAACTTTACCCCAGTCATTAAAAATTTGAACCTTTGGTGCAAGATCAAGCCTATCAAGAATAGCCAACTCCGATCTGTCATATTTGTCTTCACTGTTTTGAATATGATTTTTCAATTCGTTTAAGTCAAAAAAATATGACCTACTGTTATAATTGGAATGATCGCACAAATAGAAACGACGCACTAGCATACAGAAGAAAGAAAACTGAAAATAGCCCATCGTACTTTTTTCAAAACTTAAACCCATTGTATATGGGTAGGAATTTTTTAAGTCTGGTTCGCGCCCTCCCATTACGGTGTCTTCCATGTGAAACATAGCAGAATATTCATCGAAAGACTCAATGCGAGATGCGTCTTTGCGTCGAGTGTACGGAAACGGTTCCCCTGTTCGAACTCTATATACATATACGTAGTCCAATACTAATTCCGATGAAATTTTAATCTTGTCGAAAATTTCAAGTAGTGTGTTGATATTAAAATCATTTTCAGTCGGAACGGAGTCGTGTCCGTCTAAAAAATATTTTGGTATTCTTTGTAACGATTTTTTTACTCTGGATACTCTATCAATAATCGTAGATATTTCTTCCGGCTTTAAGACTCCGGGTTTAGCTTGTTCAACTAAACTGTTTTTTGCCAAGTCCAACTTAAGTGTTTGAGTCTGAGAAAAAAAGTCAATTGGTTCAGACTTTAACCTAATATCAATTAATTTTGCTTTTTTTTCAATTTCTTGGAGATTCAAATCTTCTTTACGAATAATTTCATCTTGGGAAAAGGAATCTGGCGTTTTATCAACTAAATGAGCGAGATGAACCGCTCTCAATATGTCGTTCTTTGATTTTATCAAAACCCTTTGAAGTAAATTAAGTGTCTTTGGACTTATATATTCAATTTCGTCTTTTGCTAATCCACTAAAAAAAAGCCATAAATCAGATTCGTTAATTTCGAATAAATCAATCTTTAAATATTTTTTTGACTCGGTAAACTTGCCCAACAGTTCTTCTTTGTATTCGTCTTTATCTTCAAAGTACATTGTGTTTAAGTAATTGAGCGGATCAGTATCCAAAACATAATCTATATACTGAAATTTAAAAATCTCAAGTTCGGAAATCTTATCGTTGCCAAATACAAAAAGTGGAAAGTCAGTCACAAATGAATCAAGCGAATCATGATCTTCTCTTGTTTTATATTTATGTCTGAGGATTGATGTAAGTGTTGATTTTAATTCATTCAAAATGCATTCGATTTCAAAAATATCTAATTTATTACTGTAAATTTCTATTTCTTTAGTATCAAGATCGCCGCCGTAAATATTTTTGAGAATCTCTTGTGCTGTGCTAATTGCTTTTTTGTAATCTTGAGACAAATTTAGTTCACTTTTATCCAAAATGGCAGTAACATCTTGAGATCTCACCATGGCTTCGAGCCCTTTTTTTGCGAATGATCGAGCTTCATCTGTTTTATCAATTAGTTTCTTAAGTTGAGCTAAAATAGAAAATGCTAAGAAATTGTCACGGTCAACCATAGTTGCAGTTTCAGCAACGTCCAAAGCTACCGAGTATAGTTTTACATTTTGTTCATTATCCAGAGTTTTGTTTTTGAAATTTGCAAAAACTTGCAATGTAATTTCATTTGCTTTTTTGCTCATCACGGTACTCGCCAATTTTGCCAGAGTTTTTTAGTCAAAAATGTTTAAGCGATCAAATTTAAAATATTCATCGATTCATCCAAGCTCCATTGAGTAAACCACAAATAACTCAAATTTCGGACTATCTGTAAAAATATCAATAAGAGCATTAATGAATTTCAAGCTCATTTGATTCCATGGGCGAGTTCTTATAAACCAATCTCTTCGTTCATCACTATTTAAGTTTTTATAAAAAGGTTTAGTTTTATTTTCATGAGGTATGGAGTCAAAACCACCGAAAATTTTCTTAAAAAATTTCATTTTACTCGCCTTTACAAAACGTCTACCTAGTGCAATACATTTCAAACCAAATCGTAAAATAGGTCAAAGGCAGAAGATCTAATTTCTACTTTTTTACTAGCTTTACCCAGATCCATCACTCGAAAATCTTGCATAACTCCACAAGCACTAATTGGAAAACACCTAAATCTCAGCAATAAAAAGATTGATCTTCTCAATCCTTGACTGTTTGAAAAGTGGATAGTTCCAGAATGATTCGAAAGGCTGAACTGCCTGAGTTTGAACAAACCAGTGATACCTTTAAATTTTAGCTACGTATCACAGATCAAAGTGTATGACTTAAGTTTATTCATATGAATAACAATGTTGTATCCATTTGGAGGATGTTGACATTCTCACCAATTATGTAAGTAGAATTCGCGGGTCGGCAATTAATATCAAGCTTGTCTTTATCTCAAGTAATACAATCGATACGCCTTCCTCCTGATCGTGATCAAAGCACCCACCTATACTGTACGTGCCAATGCAACTCTTGATTGAGCTCAATATCTGTGAAGTTTTTTCAAACCCTGTTCGAAAGCACGGACAGGTAAACTTTTTAGAATAATTAAGTCATTTAATTTACTTGTAGCATCTTTCGAGAAATTTACTCATTGAAGTTGTTCGCAATTACGAACAATGCCCCCAAATACATTGCACATAAACGTGGCAGGTGTTAATAATTTTTCAGTTATTTCGATGTGTTAAGCATTATTGTCCTCTACTGAAAGTCCTGGCCCTCCTGTTGCTATAACACTTTGGATACAAGTCCTCAGACTTGCTTAAAATAACTCGGGAGTGTCCAAGGTGCTTCATAAAATTCTGGCCGTTGATAATGATTCTGAAGATCTCTTTGTGACAGAAACCATTCTATCCAGGGATGTTGATCTTCAGATTCAAACAGAAGGCGATCCTGAAACGGCAATCAAAATCATAAAACTAAATCCGTTCAAATTTTCTGTGATCATCTTGGATTATCACATGGAAAGAAATGGTCTAACTGTCGCTCAGGAAATGTTTTCTATCAATCCAAAGCTTCAGATCGTGATTTTGTCTTCAGATCAAAGTCGCGAAGTCTTGAAAAAATCAATTCAGGTTGGAGTGAAAAGTTATATCGACAAAGAGGAGGATGGCGAAGTCCTTTTGGCCGTCGTCAAATCATTGTGCCAAAAATGGCAAAATAAAACTCAAGTCTTGGAATATTCACCTGACAACGGAAATAGTAACGAAACTTTAATTTCATCCATTGGATTGATTGGCCGATCTCAAAAACTTGCTGAGGTTGCGAAACTTGTGAAACGCGCTGCAAAAGTTGATTGCAGTGTTGTCATTCAAGGGGAATCTGGAACTGGAAAAGAATTAATTGCAAAAGCAGTCCATGAACAATCAAAAAGAAAATCTAAACCTTTTGTCGCAATCAACGTCAATGCTATCGCACAAAATTTGACTGAAAGCGAACTCTTCGGCCATGTCAAAGGAGCATTTACTGGTGCAGACAAAGACTCCCCTGGAAAAATACTTTCAGCCCAAGGTGGTACACTTTTTCTGGACGAAATCGGCGATCTCAAACCCGAGATTCAAGTAAAACTTTTGCGTGTGTTACAAGAGCGTAAGCTTTCCCCTGTAGGCAGCAATCGAGTATATGAT
>JBKCTJ010000104.1:0-16998 GCA_046318875.1 Pseudobdellovibrionaceae bacterium
AGGTAGACAACATTTTCTCTGAAGTTTTAAAATTTTGGTTATTTTGGGGAGCGATGTTTGGTGCCTCGGGCCGGACTTGAACCGGCACGCCCCTGTAAAGGAAGCTCAGGATTTTAAGTCCTGTGCGTCTACCAGTTTCGCCACCGAGGCACTTTGAAAATGAGTGATTACAATATTGAATATTCGGCGCAATGTCATTAGCTGATCTTCTTAATTTTCAAGATTGACGCATTTTTTTTGTGAACGAGTTTTGAATCCTCAGGCTCCTTCGTTGACTTTGGCATTTTGCTTCTATGAAATTAGAACCGATGAATTTTTTGCTCTCGGAAATCACCATTTTTAGAACTTTTAAAATCAGGCCTCTCTATTTTTTTTCATTGTTGCTTCTCGCAGCGCTTTCTTCGCAGCTTATCAATTCAGCAAATGGGAAGCTCCAAGAGTTAATCACAAGTCGTGAAGGTATCACTGGCGAAGTTTGGGCTTATGCCTCTTTGCAGATTGTGCTGACTTTTTTATCAGATGCTATGCTCATTTTAATGGCCGCAAGCACCCTGTTTACAGTCAGAACGGAAACCAGCTTTTGGCAGCAGTTTAATCTGTTTTTAATCGAGAGCTTGCGGTCTTGGGGAAAGATCTTGTTGGGACTACTGTGTTTTATAATACCAGGATTAGTTTTATTTATGCGCTACTTGCTCGTGCCATTTGTGGTGCTGTTTGACCCTGAATACAACCAAGGCAAAAAAGACGCTCTTGCTCAAAGCCGACATTTTTACTCCATGATGACCGCTGGCCAGTGGTTGCTTGTCATTTCATTTAAGATTGTGATTCCAATTGTTCTGGCTTTGATTTTTGAACAAGTCAGTACCTTTGAAACGAACCCATCTTTATTTTTGGTTCGCCAATTTTTAGAAGTCTGCTGCCTTTTACTGTTGGTTTGGATGATGAAAAATTTTATCCAAGCTCAAGTTGAATCTGAATCCCAAATCAATCTGAAGGTTAAAATATGAATTTATTTTTTTCATCCAAAGAAATTAAACACCGTGGCCGTGGCTTAACATTTGATGACGTGCTGATCACACCTAAAAAATCTGAAGTCAGATCCCGCAGGGACCCCAGCCTTCGAACACGCATTACAAAAACAAAATTTATTGATATCCCCATCATTTCTGCAAATATGGATACAGTCACAGAAACTGAAATGGCCATTGCCATGGGAAAGCTGGGTGGACTGGGTATTATTCACCGTTTTATGACAATCCAAGAACAAATTGCTATGATTCAAAAAACTAAAGAAGCTGGAACAAAATTGATTGCTGCGAGCATCGGAGTAAATGATGACTTCCGCGAGCGAGCAGAAAAATTAATTCAAGCTGGCTGCCACATATTAACAATTGATATTGCTCATGGACACTCAATTCAAATGATTGAAACCATGAAGTGGATCAAAGACAAATTTGCAGAAATTGATTTGATCGCAGGAAATATTGCGACATCAGATGCTGCAAAAGATTTAATTGAAGCTGGCGCCTCAGCAATCAAAGTTGGCATTGGTCCAGGATCCATGTGCACCACCCGAATCATCACGGGGTGCGGACTTCCACAACTCACAGCCATCGCTATTTGTTCTGAAGTCGGCCGCAGTTACAATATTCCAGTCATCGCTGATGGTGGAATTAAAACTTCAGGTGATATCGTTAAGGCCCTTGCAGCCGGTGCTGACACTGTGATGTTAGGCAGTATGCTCTCTGGAACAATTGAAACACCGGGTGAAATTAAGAACGGTCGCAAACAGTACCGGGGCATGGCTTCGAAATCTGCCCAAGTCAGCTGGCGCGGTGGCGTGCCCGAAGGCATGGCTCCCGAAGGAGAATCAACTTTCGTAACTGTGAAAGGCCACATCCACGATGTGATTCAAGAACTCTCTGGTGGAATCCGCAGCGGCATGAGCTACATCAATGCCAGCAGCGTTGCTGAGATATCGCAGAACACATTATTTATTGAAATGTCGTCAAACGGAGTCATGGAATCTAAAGCTCATGGGCTGCAATCTTATTAAACGAAAAGACTGCAAAACGAGATGCTACAAAATGGTTTTTCAAAATGAGTAAACAAATCTTTGATCATGACCCCAGACCCATTGGAATTTTTGATTCCGGCATTGGCGGAGTCTCTGTACTGAATTCTTTCGCTGAGAGATTTCCCAATGAGAATTACATTTACGTGGGCGACACGGCAAGACTGCCTTATGGAAACAAGTCACCAGAAACTATTCAAAAATATTGTGATCAGATTTTAAATTTTTTAATGACTCAAAATGTGAAGTTAATCGTCGTGGCTTGCAATACGGCATCAACGCAAATTTTCAAATCAGAATTCAAAGGTATCCCAGTTATTGAAATGATTTCATCAGCCATGAATCAGCTCATGACAAAAACATCTGCTATAATTCCTGCTTCAGAAAATATTGTTTTACTTGCAACCAGATCCACGATTCAATCAGGAGTTTACCAAAAACGAATTTCTGAAATTCATCCTGAACAAAAACTGGTGACCATCCCCTGCCCGCTCTTTGTTCCTTTAGTTGAAGAGGGCTTAATGAATCACACAATTACGGAACAAACTTTAAAGCTTTATTTTGAAGAACAAACAAGTTTGAACTGGCAAGAAATTCATTCGTTGATTTTGGGCTGCACCCATTACCCATTTTTGAAATCCACTTTAGAAAAATATTTTTCAAAGAAAATTTCCCAAAATTTCCGGTTTATCGATTGCAGCCTGGGTGCGGTTGAATCATTTGCTGCAAACTCAGAAATTTTGAAAAATAAACATGCCAGTGGCCAAACCCAGGTTTTTTTGACGGATCGCTCTGACTACTTTGATCTTATATTGAAGCGCTTAGGGAAATTCAAAATTCATCAGATTGAAACAATTCATCTTTAACTGAAAAAAGATTTCTCCTAGCTTATCCCAGCACAACTTCATCAGGCATTTCATGTAAATTATAACGATTCGCCATCGTTGAACCATAGGCTCCAGCGCATCCAACAGCAACGAAATCTCCTTCTTCTAAAGTATTGCAAGGTCGGTTTTTTGCGAAAAAATCAGAAGATTCGCAAATTGGTCCCACAAAATCATAAACTTGATGTCCAGCCCTTTGAAGCAAAGGATAAATCGGATGATAAGCTTGATACAAACTTGGACGCATTAAATGATTCATACCTGAATCTAGAACCACAAATGTTTTGTATTCTGTTTTTTTAATGTATTGCACTTGGCAAATGAGAACTCCCCCATGGGCAACAATAAAACGACCCGGCTCACTTTGAAACTCAATATCTGTCATTCCATCTGCAGAAAAACCACGGATAATTTTTTGAACGACTTGTCCATATTTTTTTAGAATTTCAAATTCAGAATCAAAATCTTGGTTTTCGTACAAAATGCCAACTCCCCCACCCACATCAAAACGATTCATGTTGGGAAATTGTTTTTTCAAATCATAAAAAAGATTTTTTTGAATGGTCAGTGCTTCTTGAATTCCAGAAAAATCAAGGAGCTGTGATCCTAAATGAGAACTCAGCCCCTTGAAATTCAAACGGGAGGAGTTATTTTTTAAAAATTCAATCAGTGGCTGCAACTCATTAAAACCAATTCCAAATTTATTGTCCTTCATACCTGTCGCGATGTAAGGGTGAGTATCGACACTGACATTGGGATTTACTCGCAAAACGACATTCGCTTTCTTAACTAAAACATCACATCGCGCATTTAATCTTTTCAGTTCACTAAAACTTTCAACGTTGAATTGGTGAATTCCTGCTTGAAGTGCCTGATCAATTTCTCGCACTGTTTTTCCGACTCCACTGAAAACAATATCTTGTGGTTTAAAATCGTTTTTAAGAGCTTGTTCGATTTCTCCCCAGGAAACTGTGTCGACTCCACCGCCTAGCTTTTGAATGCATTTTAAAACTTCAGGATGGCAATTGGCTTTCATAGCGTAATGCAGATGAACTGGGCTAATTTGGTCTTTCATTAATTCAAATTGTCGCTGAATCGTTGGGCGATCATAGACATAAAATGGTCGTTGGTAATTTGCAGTGAGGGGCTTTAAATGAACCCGGTCTGATTGTTGTTTTTGCCAGCAGCGGAAGAAAAGTTCATCATTAAAATAAGAAAAATTATGTTTCAAAGAATCTCCAACAGTGATAACTCTAGAAAGATATGCGTCTCTATGAGTTTGGTCAAACATCGAAAAAATTACCTATTTTTGCCTACGAATTCGGAGTGAGCGAGACAAATCACACTCTCATCTTGGGCGGAGTCCACGGTGATGAAATCGAGGGTGTCATCGTTGCCAGGGATCTGTTGTCCCGATTGATGAAAAGTGAATCTGTCTTTGATCATATGAAAATCACATTAGTTCCTGAATTGAATCCCGAAGGTGTTCTGCATAAAACCCGCGGCAATTTAAATGGGGTTGATTTAAATCGAAATTTACCTACAAGCGATTGGTCCCCTGAAATTAAAACTCCTAGGTATCACCCCGGATCAAGCCCCATGAGCGAACCTGAAAATCAGGCACTATGTCAGTTTATAGCGGCGCAAAATTTGAAATTTATTGTCTCCCTCCACTCTTGGAAACCAATGTTAAACATCAACGGTGACTGTCAAGTCGAAGCAGAAATTTTATCTCAAATGACAGGCTACAGAATTGACCGTGATATCGGCTATCCAACACCGGGAAGTTTAGGAACTTATGGTGCCATTGAAAACGGAGTTCCTACCATCACTTACGAAATTGAACGCGGACAAAAGCAAGAAGATATTTTAAATATGCACCCGCCTGCAATTTGGAAAATGCTAGAATACTTAAATCAGAAAAAATAAAGGACATGACTATGACCAATCTCATTCGAGGTAACAAAGACCTTTCCGAATACGATGCTTTGAAAACTGGAATTGAGTTCATTGAAAAATCAATAACAACTGGTCGAAGTCTGAATGATCTTTCGCCCACAGAGTTAAAACCCGTCTCAGAAATCATCGGATTTTTAGACACTGGGAAATTGCGTGTTTGCCAGCAGATAGACCCTGGCTCAAGCAACTCAAAATCAGTTTGGATGACAGAATCTTGGATTAAATCAGCAATTTTATTGTATTTCAGAATGCAAAAAATGGAATTGATTGAAGTCGGCCCATTCCATTTCGTAGATAAAATTCCGTTAAAAAAATGGAATGGCAAAGAAGGCGTTCGCGTGGTTCCCCACGCCTTAGCACGATACGGATCTTACCTTGAATCAGGGACCATCATGATGCCATCTTATGTGAACATTGGCGCTTATGTTGGGTCCGGCACAATGGTTGACACTTGGGCCACTGTTGGATCCTGTGCACAAATTGGCAAGAATGTTCACTTATCCGGAGGCGTTGGCATTGGTGGGGTTCTAGAACCAATTCAAGCTCAACCGGTTATTGTTGAAGATGATTGCTTCTTAGGATCGCGCGCCATTGTTGTTGAAGGGGTACATCTTTCCAAAGGTGTTGTCTTAGGCGCAGGAGTCACGCTAACTGCCTCAACAAAGATTGTTGATGTCACAAAATCGACACCAACCATTTATCAGGGTTTTGTTCCTGCAAACTGTGTTGTGATTCCCGGAACCTTACCTAAAAAATATCCTGCTGGCGAATACGGAGTCCCTTGTGCCTTGATCATCGGACAGCGTAAAGAATCCACAGACAAAAAGACGTCCTTAACTGAGGCATTACGGGATTTTGGAGTCGCAATTTAAGTCGAAGATTTTTCCGAAAGCTTTTTTTGGTAAATTGCTTTCATAGCCTCAATATCCCGTTGATATTGTTTGTCGCGTTCAGAAAACTTCTCTCTGTTCCGTTCGCGCATTTGATCCATTTCGTCTTTGGCTGTTTCACTCAAAGTGGCAATTTGATTTTCGTATGTGTTGCGCAATTTTTGAATTTGTTCTTCGTGATTTTTAGTTCGCTGCGCTTCTCGCTGGGCAAAATTCAACTTCATTTGCTGAGAATCATCGGAACCGCCAGATCGACCCACTGAAGACATTAAGTTACCTCTTTATCTTAGTTTAATCTGATCATTGATAAAAAAAATTAAAAATTGTAATTCAGGACCTTCCTCGGCCGCTTTCACTACTTTTGTCAGATCAAGCTTATCCCCGTTTAAAGACTTCGGACGGTGTCACTTCCAAGGATTTCCTGGCGGACAAGAACGAAGCAACAAAAACCATCAGTAAAGCTGCAAAAAAGACACTGATGACAAAACCTAAATTCAGCTCTGAAGGAATGGAGGAGTCATAATAAATATCAGGTAAAATTTGAATTGGAAAATACTCTAAATACAAGGAAACCAAAGATCCAAAAAACACACCGGGCAAAACTCCAAAAAGGCCCAAGAATATCCCGCAAAAAGTAAATATTTTTAAAACAGACACATCCGTAAAACCAATCGTTTTCATAATAGCGATGTCTTTACGCTTTAACGAAATCAACAGGATCATGACCGTAATCAAGGAAAAGGATGAGATGAGTGCCGCCAAAAACAAAAAAGTCCCAATAGCAAATCGCTCCAGCTTCAAGGCAAAAAATAAACTCGAATTGCTTTCTCGCCATGTTTTAATTTTTGCGGCAGGAATTCCTTTTTTAATTAAATCCCTTTTAAATTGTTCAGCAAGGGATTGCCCCTTCATCCAAATCTCAATTCCAGCAATGCGGCTAGCACCTTGTTTAAATCTGCTCAAGGTTTTATCTTTCAAATAATACACTCGATTTGAATCTAAATCTGAAATTTGAGTGGTTAAAATGCTCTTCACCCGGACTTTCTCTATTTTCGGAGCATCATCAAGTCCTAAAAAAAGCTCAGGTTGAAAAAAAGTAATTTCATCCCCGCTGTAGACTTCCAGAATCAATGCTAAGTCATATCCCACAATCACTTCTTGTTCTGCTGGATTTGCGGGAATAAAATTTTCTAAAACAACAACGGATTTGTCTTTTCTCTTTCCTTCAAGTTCCCTTAACTGATTCATCTTTTCATTCATTAACCGAAAAGTTTCCGCCGTGACACCATAAGCTTCAACGCCACGAAATTGCCCTGACAAAGTTCGCAAGATCAAATCTTGTTTTTCAAATTCACCCTGATGTTGAATTTTTGAAGAAAACTGTTGAAGCATTGACTGCAAATTTTCTTCATCAAGACCATCAGTTTCAATTGTTAAATGAGGTTCGACAGCAACCAAGCGTTCTTCCTGACCTCGGTTCATTCCCAACATAATTGATAAGACACAGACAAAGGCAAAAAGTGATAATCCCAAATTCACAACTGAAATTCGTGAAAGCACGCGAATTGAGGATTCGTTTCTCAGGTAAAGAAATTTTCTAAAGAAATACCACATGTTCATAAGTGTCCGATGAATTTAAATCTTCGGATACCTTTAACAAGGGGCAGCTGAAGAAAACTTCAGACTGCTCACACAGTGTCTAATTTTTAATTTCTGTTTTCTTGTCTTTCCTGTCGGTGTTCTTGGCGATTTTCCCGTCGATCCTGACGATTCTCGTTTCGGTTTTCGACTCGCTCTTTGCGGTTTTCACGCCGCATTTCGCGACGTTCCTGGCGATTTTCTTTGGCAATTTCACGCTTTTGTTGGCGGTTTTCTTGCCTTGCTTTAGGACCAGCAAAGGCAAGGGTGCCTCCTAGCAATGTTGAGAGCACTAATAAAGAAACTAAAAGATTCGATTTCATAAACGACCTTTCTTGGGGTTTTCAGCCCGATACTGTACTAACGGATGAATAGACTGAAAGGTTACAAAAAAAATTAAATGGCTACAGAATGAACGCAGCATATGACTTTATCAAAGTGAGACATATTCGTTGATTTAATAAAAACAAATGATGGTTTATTTTGAGTCAGAAGCTGGCATTCGATTTTCTTCTTTGCGGACTTCTTCTTTTCGTGTTTTGTCCACGGAATCCCTTAAGAAGTAATTTTTCTGCAATGCTTTGACCAAAACCACGGATTCATCCAAAGCTTCAATTAACCTTAAAGCGATCCTTGGGAACTCTGGCCCCATTTTTTCAAAGACTGGAACCAAAGCTTGCAAGACTTTCATTTGCTGCGTGGCTTGTCCCGAAAGTTGACTTAACTGCGAAGATAAAACAGATAAATCCCTGACATAGTGTGGATTTGCGCCTTTCATTTCCTTTAATATTCCAGAAATTTCTTTGACCAATAGATTTGAGTTATTCATCAGCTCAAAGGGCAATTTATCCTTCGAGACTTGGGCAAACAGAATATTTGCTTCACCCATGATCTGAGAAAGCTGATTTAACAATTGTTTTGTTTGATCTAACACTCCGGAATTCTGAGTGAAAAAGCCAATCAACTGAGGTGAGGTCGACATTGCGAGTAAATCGAATTCTTTCACAGCAGAAATTTGTGAACCACTGACGAGGGGTTCACTTGGTTCTTCATTAAACAGATGAATTTCCTTTTCACCTACAAAGCTCTGTCGACCGATAAAGGCTGTCGTTTCTTTTTGAATGAACTGTTGATATTTAGAAAAAATTTGAAGTTCGACCAAAACTTGCCCATCAGCTGCCAATTCCGTTTTATCGACATAGCCCGCTGACAACCCTGAAATTTTAATTTGTATTCCCGATTTTAAGCCAGCTCCGTTTTTAACTTTTAATTGGTAATGGACAACACTTTCAAAGTAGCCATTCTTTGCTTTACTAACGGCAACAAGAAAAATAAAAAGTAAAATTGAACCAATAATAAAAAAGACTGATTTTTTTTCAAAGACAGTAAATTTTGCCTTTCTTAATGCGATCATATTTAGGCACTTCGCTTTTCTTTGTGAAGGTCTTGATAATAAACCCCGTGTTCATCCAAAATCAGTTCATCGTATTGAAATTGTTGTAACCAAAAGTGATCTTGGCTAAAAAAGATCATCTGTTTTATAGTTTTATTTTCCATCAATTCTTTAATATAAAGAACCAAGTCTTCTTTCATTTCAGGAGATAAGCCGAGAGCTGGATCATCTAGAATCACCACTTGTGGATCATAAACCAATGCTCGCAAAACACATAAAAGTTTACGAATTTTCCCGCTGACTTCTAAAGGTTTTTTATTTTCCAAACCTTCAAGAGAGAATCTTTTAAAAAGTGATTTAACTTTTGTAGTTCTTGTCTCGGCATCTAAAAGATCATGGTATTCCAAAGGGAATAATAAATTATCAAATAAACTTCGATTACTTAAAAGCCCCCCGTAATCAAAGGCGTATCCCAGCTTTAATCTGGTTTGTGTTAAGTCATCATATGCCGCTTCTGTGATGTTTCTCTGATCAAAGAGCAAACTGCCATGATCAGGATCACACAAGATAGCAATAAATTTTAAAAATTGGTTTGTATGATGATGATGTTCGGAACGCACTAAAACGTGAGTGTCCATGGGAAAATCAAAATCAACATTTTTAATGATGACTTCACGAGTGTCGCGGTCCAGAAGAGTCACTTGGTCGAGGCGGATTTGAAAACTATGAACTTTCATAGTGACTCCTTCAATAAAATGGAAACTAAGGTCAAAACAGCATTGATGCCAATGACCACAACTAAACTGCGCATCACAGCATGGGTTGCTGCTTGTGGAACTTCATGGAGGCTGCTTCGAACGTTTAAGCCCTCTTGACAAGCAATCGTAAAAATAAACAATCCCGAAAAACCACATTTCAAAGAGCAAAAAACAATTTCTCGCGTTTCTATAGAGAATAGAACTAAATCCAAATAGTGAAGAATAGAAAAATGAGTCAGAGTCAAAACACTTAATGAACCAAAAGAAAAAAGCAAAATTACAAAATAAAAGGCCAGGGCTAAAACACACAATATTCCAGAAAAAATTCTGGGAAAAAGGAGATAGCGAATGGGTGAAACACCAAAGGATTCCAAAGCCAAAATTTCCTGATTCACTTTCATATTTCCAATTTCTGTAGCAACAGCAGTTCCGCTGCGAGCAATGACGAGAAGCCCAATTAAAAATGGAGTGAGTTCCTCGATAACAAAAGAACGAACAAAGGGAAGGGTCAGATCAAATTGAACAAAAGCACTCAATTGTTGAACAAAAGAAAAGACAATTAAATTTCCCAAGATGAAAGCTAAAATAAAAATCAGGGAAAGACTTTGGAAACCGGTATAATAAATCTGATTTAAAAAAACTTGAATTTGGGTGCGACTGAAAGTCTTCGGAGAAAAAACTTCTCTTAAACTGATGTAACCTAATTGGAGTGTTCCGATAACGCCGCTAAGCATGCCAAGTTATCGGATTTTTCAAAGATTTAGTAAGCCCAGAAGGAATAAAAATAGGACTTTATCGACTCGACAAAAATCTCATAACTATAAAAAGCATCTTTAGCTGTCGGTACGGAATAAGACTGAATCTTAATCTCGCCCGGATACCTGGCCTTAAATGTTCGATAAGCCCTGTACTGATGAATGTGAGATGTGATCAAGAATATTGTATCACAATGAAGGGCTTCGACATACTGAAGGCTTTGGATGGCATTTCCAAATGTTGTTTGGGATTGTTTTTCTAGAAAAATATTCTTGTCATCCACTCTCCCATAAATCGAAAGTCTAGGGAAAAGTTCATGGAGCTGGGTCGTCGGATTTACCCCCGCGATCACTAGTTTTTGAATTCGTTTTTGAGCTAAAAGATCTAGGCCTTCACGGATTCGGTAAGGCCCACCAGTTAAAACGACCCCACAGTCCGCACTTGCATCACTTGTCCAGCTATCAACTGGGGAAAGGATCACTGTCTGGGCCTCACGATAAATACGAAGCCCAAAACCCAAAATCAAAAATCCTAATGCAATTTTCCATCTGTAATAAAAAAATCTTTCACGAAATTTTTCATTCATTGGTTCATGCTATCTTGCAGCCGAGGTCATTGAAAGAATTAATTTGTTAGACTCGCAATCACTTCAATTTCAACTTGAACACCTTTTGGCAGACCAGAAACTGCAACAGTTGACCTTGCCGGAGGCTGCACTTTGAAATAAGAACCATAAATTTCATTCACTGCAGGAAAGTCTTTCATGTCTGTCAGAAAGATTGTTGTCTTAACCACATTTTGAAATGTTATACCGGCTTGTTTCAAAACTGCCTCGATGTTTTTCATCACCAAAGTGGTTTGTTCAGTTATCGAACCCAGAACCACTTGATTTGTTGCTGGGTCAATGGCGACTTGTCCTGAGCAAAACAACAAACTGCCCAATTGAACCGCTTGAGAATAAGGTCCAATTGGCGCTGGTGCATGCGATGTTTCAATAATTTTTTTTGTCATATAAAGAGCTCCCTAAAAGTAAAAAGTAATACCAGCTTGAATTGGACTATCTGCCATTGTACGAAAACGTGTGTTTTTTAAATTCGAAACCCCAACGCCACCAGCAAAAGCAAAACCTAAATTATCTAAGCCTGCGAAAAAAAATTCTCCGCCAAACAAGGCCATCAATTCAAAACCGCTAGATCTATCACTGGCTTCTTCATTATTCACAATCCCCAGCTGACCACCGAAAAAGAAATTCATGTTATCTTCGCGGAAAAGGATTCGTCTTGCACCAACATCAAAAATAGATTTTGAATAGTCTTTTTTTGTATCGATTCCAACACCACCTGTAAGGGCCACATCTCGATGGGGAAAATATGTCACCGCAATCGAGGGAATATTGAAAGTTGAATTGTTTTTGATCCCTAAGCCCAACCTGTTTGGTAATTCTTTGCCCTGAGCATAAAGAGGAAAAAGGATACCTAAGCAAAGGCATCCCCGAAGAACAAACTTCATAAAACTTATTGTGTTGTTTATTGCATTGTTCATAACATTGTTCATTGCAATTACTGCTTAGCAACAAGATTCAATTCAAACTTGATTCCGTCATTGATGACTTTATCGCCAAGACCTTTGAAAAACTTGCCTGACCCGTATTTTAATCCCCATTTTGTCCGATCGATTTCTAGCTGAGCTGTTGCAGTCGCATCGCCTTGGCCCATTTTAATTTCTGCTGGAAATTGAACTTTTTCTGTTTTGCCTTTGATCGTCAATTCGCCACCGATATCAAAAGTATTTGGCTTACCGGAAACAGGCTTTACTGAAGTGATCTTAAAAGTTGATGTTGGATGGGCTGGAACATTAAAAAAATCATCGCTTTTCAAATGACCGACAAGTTTATTCATATCTTCTGGAGAACCTTTTAAATCTTCGTTGGTCATTGAATTCATGTCTAATTCAAACAGACCAGAAGTGATCATGTTGTTTTTCAACTGAACAGATCCAGACTTTACACCGATGTGACCAGTGTGAGTTGAACCCGTGACTTTACCACCCGTCCATCTGACTTTGCTTTGTGCGATGTCCAGATTCATCGTTGTTGCATCAGCTGGTTTAGCATTCATTTTTTTTACATCTGCTGCAGAAACATGAAATGCCACAGTGATTGTTGCAAAAGATAATGCGATTGATTTCATATTCATTGGGACTCCTTTGTATAAGAATATTTATGTGAGCCTGATCAGTATGACTAAATTAAAATGAAATTCAATAGGGTTTGTTTCAGCTTTCGAACTTTAGGAGTTACATATCATGCTGATGCTGTGCCTAATGTATCGCTTTTAAGCAAAAAATATCGTAGATCTTCCAAGTGACATCATCGATTCTGTGTTTTGGAGAAATTTCTTGGGACTTTGCAACACAAGTCGACATTCTTCCTCAGGGTGAATCTGATTCCCAAGTGCGCGGTCAAAATGAAGGGCCTGGTGGTTGTGCTTTCAACACGGCAGCGGCTTTATCTTGTCTTGGGCATCAAGTTATTTTAAGCGGGAATGAGATCGGACAAGATGACAATGGTATTAAGTTAAAAACTGTCATCAGTGAATATGCACTAATCACCATGCCAGACATTGAAACTAGGAATTTTCGGTCTGAATCCATCAAAATAAAAACACCGGCTTGTCAAATTTTTATCGAAACAAACTCTGGGAAAAGATCTTTTGTGTTGTTTCATCAAGACATTCAGAAAGTCCCTCAAAAACTGGATTCAACTCGTCAGCTTCTAGAATCCAACACAATCCAATATGCATTTCTGCAGTGTTATTTGCGAAGCGCCGTTGAATCACTGCTGAAAAATCTGAAAACTAAAACCGTATTGATGACTCAAGATTTATTGCCTGGAGATGATCTGATTCCCCATTTTCCCATCTTGCAGATTTCGGCACCTGATGATTTTGATTTGAAGAAACTGCAACTTCGATCTGAGCCTTATTTGAACCAAGGAACGAAATTATTAATCATCACGTGTGGGGCCAACGGCGTATTTTGCGCCAGTCAAGAACTTTTTGAAGGCGCAGAATCCTACTTATTCGGAACGGGAGAAAAGGCTTTTTACATTTATCAGGAACAACAAGAAAAACCTAAGGTGTTGGATACAACAGGCTGTGGGGATGCATTTCGCGCTGGTTTCTTATATGGGATGTCCCATGGCAAATCCATTCAAAAATCATTATCAATAGGACAATGCGTAGCTGCCGCAAAATCTGAAATTTCTGGTTCGTGCCTGCCTACTCAATTGAATTATTTGTTACAAAAAATTTCCCAAATTTAACCAAGAGTTTTTTTGTACGTTTTCTCCGGAATTGAAGATGCACCTGCTTTTTACTCGAGATAAGTCGCAATCAACGTTTATCTACGAAGTTGGTATCTCAGATTGCTTATGACTCGCGGCCGCAGTTTCTCCTGAACCATTTGCAAGTTGAAGAGGCTGCAAATAGGAAATTTCCGCAGATAAGGCCAATTTTAAAACATCTTCGACTTCTTCCAAGAAATAAAACGTCAACTCTTTCTTCACCTCTTCTGGGATTTCTGCAATGTCCCGTTTGTTTTTCATTGGTAAAATGATTTTATCGATTCCAGCTCGATGAGCAGCTAAAACCTTTTCTTTGATTCCACCAACAGGAAGAACAGCTCCTCGTAAGGTAATTTCACCTGTCATGGCCATTTTAGGATCAACAGAACGATTCAAAAAAAGACTAGCCATCGACGTCAGTAAAGTCACACCAGCGGAAGGCCCATCTTTTGGAATAGCCCCTGCGGGAACGTGAAGATGAATGTCTTTTTTGGAAAAATCAAACAAGGGTTGCAACATCGGAATACGGGCCTTCAGCAATGTTAATCCAATTTGGGCAGATTCTTTCATCACGTCACCCAACTGGCCTGTAATCAACATGCGACCATCGCCGGGAACCATCATGGATTCTGTAAATAAAATATCCCCGCCCACTGGTGTCCATGCAAGACCCGTGACCACGCCTGGATGATTGCGCGTTTCTGCTACTTCATATTGGTATCTCTCTTGACCCAAAAGTTCACTGACTTCGTCCAGCGTCACATTGACCTTTTCCAATGATAGGGCTTCGACATTCTTAAGCACTCGCTCTGTGGATCCACGAATCAATGTTTCAATTTTTCTTGAAAGTTCGCGTACGCCAGCTTCACGAGTATAAGTGGATATGACTTTGTGTAAAACGACATCCTGGATGACAAGCTTTCCATCGCTGAGTCCATATTCAGACATTTTTTTCGGAATTAAATATTTTTTCGCAATGTGAAATTTTTCTGCTGTCGTATATCCAGAGAGTTCGATGATTTCCATTCGATCTAAAAGTGGCGCAGGGATACCTTCAAGACTGTTTGCTGTCCCAATGAAAAAGGTTTTCGATATATCAAATCCGACGTCTAAATAATGATCCAGAAAACTAAAATTCTGTTCAGGATCCAAAACTTCGAGCAATGCACTTGCAGGATCTCCGGAAAAACCACGACTTAATTTATCGATTTCATCTAAAACAAACACAGGATCATTTTCGCCAGCTTTTTTAATTCCATTTAAAATTCGACCAGCAAGGGCTCCAATATAGGTTCTGCGATGACCGCGAATTTCCGCGTCATCCCGGATGCCACCAACGCTGACCCTGACGTACTTTCTTCCTAAAGCTTCAGCAATACTTTGCGCTAAAGAGGTTTTCCCAACTCCTGGGGGGCCAACAAATAACAAAACAGCACCCTTTGTTGTGTTTTTAAGTTTTATGACAGCAAGGGCTTGCAAAATACGTTTTTTCACTTTGTCCATGCCATAGTGATCACGGTCTAAAATTTCCCGAGCTTTTTCTAAATCAATTTTGGCTTCAGAAAATGATGATCTACTCCATGGCAAACTCATCATAAAGTCCAAATGGCTTTTAATAATGTGATGCTCAGGAGACTGAGTTCCAATTTCATCCAGGCGCTTGACTTGTTGAAGTGCTAATTTTTTTGCATCTTCGGACATCCCAAGGTCTTCGATTTTTTGCCTCAAGTCTTCTGGGGCAGCATCTTTGGAATCGCCTAATTCATCTTTAATGGCTTTTAATTGTTCACGCAAAATATATTGGCGATGATTTTCTGTCATCTGCGTGTTGAGCTTACTCCGAATGTCGCCTTGGATTTTCAGACTCTCTTTCAATTGTTGCAATAAATTCAAAAGCTTCATGGTTTTTTCACGAACTGAATCCATTTCTAAAAGTTTTTGTTTCTCATCTAAAGTAAATTCAGCATTCGCCGCAATGGTATGAGATAGGAAACTCAAATCTTCCATGCCATCGACTAATTCTGAAAGATTCTGGGTGTTTCCAGGAATTAACTGAAGCACTTCTTTGGACAAAGTCTTAAGACTGTCTAAAAATGCTTTTTGTGTTTGTGTATCGATATCAAGAGTTTCATTAATTTGTTCTAATTTAGCCTGGAAGAAACCGCGCTGATCAATAATCTGCGTGATTTTCATCCGACTATGACCACGCAGCATGACGTAAAAACCAGACTCTTCTGTTCCACGTACCTTTTCAATTTTGCAAAGCGTTCCGATTTGATTGAGGTTGCTCGAATGATCCAGGGCTTCATTTTGATCTTTTTGTGAAACAACAAATATCCAGTTTTGTTCAGATAATGAATTTTGCAAAGCCTTAATACTTTTCTCGCGACCCACCCGGACTTGGTGAGTGACTTGGGGAAAAACAACTGTGTTTTTTAACGGAAGAACTGGAACAAATCCGATTGGTAGAGACATAATAAGCTCTCCTTTGTTAGCTTCAAGATGTGTCGGAATCAGGGTCGGTCAAGTCGGGTTAGAGGGTAATTTGAAACAATTATTGTTTCATTTAGTTTTTTATTTGAACTTCGCCGCCAGATTTTAACTTATGCTATCAAAAGATATTTGTGATGGATGCTTTCTTTCTTTGCGTAAAGAATGTCACCCCTGCACCATTTCAGTTTAAAACTTGGGGTTCCCTCTTGAGTTTAGTTTTGGAAAGGATTATTTATCAATAATGAAAAACAATACATTTTTTTTAGTTTTAATTCTTTCGATTTTTTTCCAAATGGCTTGCAGCCACTCACCGACCTCTTCAGATGAAGCGACTATTGATGATTTTGCTGATTTGGAATTAGCCGAAGAAAATGACGAAAGAGACGAACTCCAAAAAGACGCGGTGGCAGAATTGAAGTCTCAACAGAAAGATGATTTGAAGTTGGATTTAGCTTTATTGAACGATCAATTGGCCGCTGTAGAAGCAAAATTGGCCTTAAGCAAAGCAAGATTGAATCACTACAGATTCGTAGACAGCCCAGCGAAGGAAACAATAAAAAGCGCCACCCAATCCGAAGTTCTGTCCTATGAAAAGCAAAAAAGTTTGCTTATTTCCCGTCAGAATCAGCTCAAATCCCAAATAACCGAAGAATAGTTTCGTTCTGCACGACAAACCAAATCAAAAGAAGCTTGTCTAAAGCTCTAAAATGACATAATTTCACTGCTCATTTCGCATCGTGGTGGCCGTAGCTCAGTTGGTAGAGCATGGGATTGTGATTCCCAGGGTCGCGGGTTCAAGCCCCGTCGGTC
>JBKCTJ010000105.1:0-6503 GCA_046318875.1 Pseudobdellovibrionaceae bacterium
TCTTAAGTGAGCACGCTGAGAATCTTTGAGGCTTGATAGCTTCTCGCCACAAATCCAGACTTCGCCGGAATCAGGTTTATCCAAACTTCCAAGAATTTGTAAAAATGTGCTTTTCCCGGCGCCGGAAGAACCCAAAATCACAAGGGATTCTTTTTCACGAACTTGCAAATCCAATCCGTTCAGAATTTGTAACTTTTCAGTTCCTTGCTGATATGATTTAAAGACAGCTTGTGATTCGAGGACGATGGGTGAAATCATTTTTTTAATCCCTCCACAGGGGTCAGCTGAGAACCTTTTTTCGAAGGAAAGTAGACCGACAGAAAGCACACCAAATTTACTGAAATCAAAATCACGATAACATCAATCAAGCGAAATTGAACTTGGAACTGATCAACGCGGTAAACACTTCCTGATAAAAGTTGGTAGTGTTCCTGCAAAAATTCAAAAATCGCTCCGAAAACAAATCCTAAAAGCAGTCCTAAAAAACTGCCGAACATTGAAATAAAAAATCCCATCAACTGAAAGATTTTCTGAATTTGTGATTTTTGAAAGCCTAAAGTCAATAATAACCCAATATCAGGAAAACGCTGAATCGAAACAACAAAAAGAGAACTGGCAATATTGAATGCAGAAACCAAAACTAAAATAGAAATCACAATAAAAATAACAATTCTTTCAAGTGCAACAGCATCAAACAAGTTCCTGTTCACTTGGCGCCAATCCCTGACATAATATCTGAAACCCAGTTCTTTTTTCAATACACTCGCATCCAGCAAAGCTTGTTCTGGTGTCGTGGAATTCAAGATCAGTCCTGTGTATTTATCTCCCACTCTGGAAAGCTTTTGAATGGCTGCCAGCTCCGAGAAAATTAATCTTTCATTATAATCATTTTTTCCCATATCCAAAATCGAACAAACTTTCATTTTTGCTCTTTCACGACTAAATTTTGACGGATCTAAATCATTTGAAATCGGAATCACGATATTTACAAAATCGTTTTGTTTTAGCTGCATTCTTGAAGCAAGGCCAATGCCGATAAAGCCTGGAATATTCACGGAATCTTTTTTCTCTTCATCGGTTAAACAGTTCTGATTTTTCCCATGAACGATTCGTTTGTCTAAATGCAAAGTAGACTGAATTAAATTAAAATCCATCCCCTGAACGAAAACCCCTACAATTTTTCCATTCCCGGCTGCGACACCTTCAGATGTCGTAAAGGGCGCAACGGTTTGAAGATTGGGCAACATATCCCGCAGGCGAGCTTCAAATATTGCAAGATTATCTGACTGACTCGATTGCTTCACAACCACCATGTGACCCGTCACTTCAACCATGGCATTTTTCAAAGCGCTTTCAAATCCACTCATGACAGCCATGGCCACGGTTAAAACACCAACGCTGATAACTAAACCTAAGAAACTGAGATACGCCCCGATCTGAAATTTCCCACGCCGGGAAAAAACAAACAGCCAAGCCAATTGGAAAATAACTTTTGATTTCAAGAGCCTCATGGCGCTCAAGGTGTTTTTCCAGGAGCCGTTGCAGACGCCCCTGCTTGCAGAGCTTTTTCTTTTAAAAATGCCATCACAAAGCCATCCAAGTCCCCATCCATCACATCTTGCACTTGATTGGTTTCATAATCTGTTCGGTGATCTTTTACCATTTGGTAAGGATGCATAACATAAGACCTAATTTGTGACCCCCACTCATTGGCTTTTTTTGTTGCATTCATTGCGTCTTTTTCAGCGTTTTTCTTTTCAACTTCTTTTTCATAAAGTGCTGCTTTTAACATTTTCAATGCTTTTTCACGGTTTTGAATTTGGCTTCTTTGAGTCTGACATGAAACAACGATTCCCGAAGGCAAATGATACATTCGAACAGCTGAATCTGTTTTATTCACGTGCTGTCCACCAGCTCCTGAAGATCGGAAGGTTTCCACTTTTAAATCGTCAGGGCGAACTTCAATTTCAATATCATCATCCACTTCAGCCCACACAAACACGGAAGCAAAGGACGTATGCCTTCGAGCATTGGAATCAAAGGGGGAAATTCGGACTAAACGATGGACTCCAGATTCAGCTTTTAAATACCCATAAGCATAAGCTCCAGAAATCAAAAGTGTGCAGGATTTAATGCCAGCTTGCTCCGCTTCATTCATATCAATGATTTCACAGGAAAAGCCTTTTTTCTGAGCCCATCTTGTAAACATACGGTACAACATGCCGGCCCAGTCACTCGCTTCAGTCCCTCCTGCACCAGAATTAATCGTCAAATAGGCACCGTTGGCATCCAGTTCACCATTCAGAATTCTTTTCAACTCCAGGGCCGTTCCCAACTCTGCAACTTTTTGTAATTCTAACTTCATTTCAGAAAATGTATTTTCATCTTGCGCTTCAGATGCCATTTCCAGCAAAACTTTGACATCATCGAGACCTTGGGAAAAACTTTTCCACTCACTGAGTTCTCGCTCGATCATTGCGCGTTCTTTGTTGAGTTTTTGCATTTCTTCGGGTTTTCCCCAGACTTGGGGGTTTTCAGAAGCTAGATTGATTTCGTCGATGCGCTTTTTCTTGAATTCAAGGTCAAAGCGACCCCCGTAATTCAAAGCCCAATTTTTCCAGTTCAGAAATCTTTTTATTCACATCATACAATTCAGATACTATGCCCATGGCATTAATTCATTAAACTTTGCCCAGAATGTCAAGGGAACTCAGGCCAGTCGGGGGTTCTTTCAATCCGTGCGTTGTACAGATTTTAAACTGAATTTTTCAGCTAAGCGATTGTAGAGCTGATCCTGAAGTTGAAACATTTTTCTTGCATCCTTCGCAGAAGTTTCATGATCGTATCCCAGCAAGTGAATTATTCCGTGCAAAACAACGTAAGTTAATTCATCCTGTATGCGGATACGGTGCTTCAGGGCATATTCCTTAATCACATCAACACACAAAATCAATTCACCAAGTCCCTCATCAGAACCAAAACTTAAAACATCCGTTGGTTTATTCTTTTTGCGATATTTTTTATTGATGGCTTGCATTTCCTTGAGTTCCACAAAAACCAAGACTAACCCCGCCTGTTCAAAATTGATGGCGTGAGATTTTCCCAAAATCTGTAAAGCAGCTGTTGCAAACTCAATCAATTTTTTGCCTTGAATACGATGGGCAGTGTTGTTGATGACTTCCACGAAAATGCTGACTTGCGGGCTGGCCGGCTGACTGACTGCTTTAGACATTTTTTTTATGATAATGGCTTCGGGCACTCTCGAGTGAATGCACATTTTTTCCCTCAGGAGGTGGATCAGGATATTCAATTCGATGATGATAAACGCCCAGTAGAATCTTCACAAAGACTGCTTCCATAATATTTAAATCCTTCAAAGACAAATTACATTCGTCTAATTGCCCATCATTAAATTTCTTTTGAATGATGGTCTTCACCAAGGTTTGCAAGCGCATCGGCGATGGATCGTCAAGGGCTCTGGATGCAGCTTCTACGCCATCTGCCAACATTAAAACTCCAGCTTCTTTAAACTGGGGCTTAGGACCTGGATAACGGAATTCTTGTTCTTCCACGGTTTCCGTTGGATTTTTCTGTTGCATAGCTTTGTTATAAAAAAACGACATCATCGTTGTTCCATGATGTTGTAAAATCCCATCTAAAATTGGTTTTCCCAAACGATACTGGCGGGCATACTCGGCACCGTCCTTCACATGAGCAATTAACAGTGTCTTTGACATAAATGGCGAAATATTATCATGAGGATTATGCCCTGGCCGTTGATTTTCAATAAAGTATTGAGGGTGGTTCATTTTGCCAATGTCATGATAATACCCCATGACTTTCCCTAACAGCGGATTGGCGCCAATTTCTTGAGATGCACTTTCAATCAAAGTCCCTACCATAATGGAATGATGATAAGTTCCCGGAGCCTTCACTAGAAGTTCTTTTAAAAGTGGATGATTCAAATTACTGAGCTCTAAGAGCTTAACATCCGTTGTGTAGCTAAAAATACTTTCAAAGAGTGGGACCAAGATCATCGCAAAAAGACAACTTAAAATACCACCAAGAAGCCCAGCAGATGCTTTCAAAAGAGAATCCTGTAATGAAATCGTTGCTTTTGTCGAATCCAATAAATGTAAACAAATCAGAAGCCCAAACATAATTAAACCAGTTTGAAGACCGGCCCAATAAATATCGTTTCTTTTTTGACAACGAATGACCCCTTTCGCCCCAGCAATTCCGCCCACGAGGGCCACCAATGAAAAAGTAAAATCAAAGCCATCCATCACACCGAAGACAATGGCCAAAAATGCTGTGAATAACCAAACGATTTCCCCAGCCGGAATCAACAATCCGACTAAAATAGGACCAAGCACAATCGGCGAAGCGTACATTAAATCTTCCGATGCAAATCGTTCTCGCAATTGGGAAAAAATAACTTCAAAGGTCAAATCAAATAACTTCACAATCAGAATTGAAAATAAAGCAATGACTGACATCACCGTCAGATCTTTAACCTCAAATTGAACTCTGTTCGAAAAGCGACGCACATAAGTCCCAAAAGTCAGACTTGTTAGAAAAAGCAAAACCGCCAAGGAAATCGTCATCAGAAAACGACTACGCTCGGATTTGATTTTTTTCATTTGTTCAATAAGTGCTAAGCTGGCTGCTTGAATCGTTGCACCCCGTGCCACAAGAACCTGATTTTTTTTCACCGAGATATTCACTGGTAAAATGGAATCTCTGGAATTTTGTTTGCGAATATTGGTTTCTTGTTTATTCAAGGTCATGTTTGGAATCATCATGGACCGAGCAAGAGTGAGTAAGAGCTCCAAATCTTCCTCGGACATTTTTTCAAGACCATTTTTATCTTCTAAAACAAAATAGTTCTGGTTTTGCATGTCCAAAATTTCCCATTTTGAAAACTTCACTTCTTCTTGGGAAACCTTTGGTCCAACATTTTTAAGAACCACATCTTTTTGAGTTACTGGAATAAAACGATCTGGAGCTTCAGCAATTTTTCTTTGATACCAGCGATCCATATTTCGAATCACAGCACTTTCGATGCGCCCTGAAAATCGATAAGTGGTCAGCCATTCGAACATGCGGTCGGAAACACTGACTCCTAACTCCCGTTCAAAAGTAGACTTATGAACAAAGAAATCTCGAACTTTTTCTTCGAAATGCATTTTATCTTTGATGATTTTTTGCTCAGGCCACACCACTTCGCGGTATTTTAAGCGCATCAACCTGAAAGCTGTGTATATTTGTTTTGATAATCGATCAAAGACGTAGGGGTCGTAATCGTACACCATAGAAACGGATGTTTCTGCCCTGATCCTTTTTTCTTCCGTACTGAGTTGATCGAGAACTTCAAAAGCAAACGGCGAAACCACATCCACTTTTGCAGTGTCCCCAACTTTAAGTGAAAGCGGAGGTGTAAATCGATACAAAGCAAACCAAGATAAAATTAAACAAAAAGCGAAACTCAAAGAAAATTTAAATATCTGAGCACGATTATGAGGGGTAAAAACCTCGGCTGGGTTACTATACAATAAACGCAAAGTTTGTTGAAACTTTCCAAACTTTGATTTTGGGCCCTTGTTTATTCCACGCATCATGGCTCTTTCACTCTACACTTCTTTTCATCGGAAATCATGGTGAATATCTGTTGTGATACGCCTTGGCTTTCAGTCTAAAGCCCGGTACAGATTCTTATGCCCTCTAGCCTGGACCAAAAATTAAGTCATTTGACAGATCTAGTTGCCAAACTCCGATCAACGAAAGGCTGTCCTTGGGACATTGAACAGACCCATGAGAGCCTAATTCCTTACTTGATTGATGAAGCTTATGAACTGGCCGAGGTCCTGAATGAAAATCCCAAACAAGACTGGAAAATCAAAGACGAATTAGGCGACTGCTTATACCAAGTGATAATTCACGCGCAGATCGCAAGTGAAACAGGTCGTTTTGATTTGTCTGATGTCATCGACAGTATTTCACAAAAAATTCAAAGGCGACACCCCCATGTCTTTGGCGGAAAAGGACCGTGGTCAAAAGATGAAGTCATGCGCCAATGGGATGCCATTAAACAAGAAGAAAAGCGCAGTCAACCCATGGATCTCCATCCTCGCCCCAAAGACCCCTATTTTAAAAGTGAACGTTCCTGGACATCCCTTCAAGATTCTTCGGCCATCGGTGAAAAAGCCAAAACCTTTGGTTTTGATTGGTCATCCTGGGAACAAGTTTTTGAAAAAGTATCAGAAGAACTGTTGGAAGTGAAAGAAGCTTGTGAAGCTAGAACTTCAAACCAAAATCACGTTGAAGAAGAAATTGGTGATTTGCTGTTTGCGATTTGCCAACTTGCAAGATCTCGAAATATTGATGCGGAAAAGGCTCTCAAATCTGCAAATCAAAAATTCAGAAATCGTTTTCAAGCCATGCTGGATCAGCTTTCACTTCAACTCGAAAATTCCAACGAAAATGTGCCAGCTTCAGATTTA
>JBKCTJ010000106.1:0-1341 GCA_046318875.1 Pseudobdellovibrionaceae bacterium
GATCAATGCGAACAAAAAATTTCTTTGCGTACTTTTGAAATAGAAACTTGATTATTTTTTGGCTCTTAAACCCGCGAAGTCCCCCGCGCATTTTTGCTTTATTGATTTTAAAAACCAAATGAAGTGGCTCACGAGAAGAAACTGGCCTTGCCCCTCGGCCCTTGGCAAGTTGGCGTAAAGATCCGCCGTGAGCAAAGCGATGTTTCCAGTTTGTGGATTGAAAAGAGAGTTGTTTTGTTGTCATGACCGGTGCCCCCAAAGTTGTATGATTTGCTACAGCAAACTTGGTGGCTTGGCGGCAGCCTAGGTTGCGGAGGTCGTGGTTTGGCTGAATTGAGATCCGGAAGTTTCGTGGTTTCGTTTTCAAGAGGGAAAATTGTTTGCGTCTCAGTGATTGAGCTTTTTTAGGTGTTGGTGTTTGCATTGGTATTGGTATTGCCAATTGCCATTGGCACATACCCCAGTAAAAACGGAGAGGCGGCCTTCAAAAAAGCTCTTTTTCGACACGTTCAAGAGAGATCGTCACCTCTTGTCAAATGAATACTGTGGAAAATCAGAGGCTTGAATTTGGAATGCTTATTGTATATTTAGTCTTTTGAAATTAGCGTCTCTGTGCGCAGGAAATCAATCCTACAGAATTTAGAAAGGTATCGGGTTCTCCAGTGAAAATATATTTATCTCAATTTACAAGAATGGGTTTACTGATTGGATTGAATGGCTTTTTGACTATGAATGCATTTGCACAGAGCTCTGCAAGCATGGACTGGAGCACTTTTAACGGAGTTTCTGTCTGTGCCTCTACCAAAGACTCTGGCCAAGAATCTGGCGAAATTAAATTCACAACAATGAGGGCAAAAATTGAAGAGAATAAAATTAAAAAAGTTTTGATGAAAAAAGAAGTGATTTTGGATGTCGGTCGTGTTTCTGAATTTGAATTGAATGGAGAATCCTTGAAAATCGGAAACTGTATGCCTTTGGCCGTTTCCCAAGTTTCTAACGGAACGAATGTTCGATGCTTAGTCACTGTCAATGAAGAGCGAATTGATGTTTACATTCACCGATATACAAATAATGTCACTGGGGATTTAACTCAGGTTGTGTCTGTCATAGACCAACTCAACCAATTGACCACCTTTCAGCTAGGCACTTGCGTAAAATAATTTTTGTTTATTAATAAATTAGCGACCCAAACGCTGATGCGCTTGAACAAAATCTCCGCTGCCGATAGCTGAAACTGTCGACAGCTCCAGTGCTAGGGAAAAACCTGTAATGACTTGTGCTAAACGATCTGCTTTACCTGCGCCTAAACAATCCATCATGCGAAGACAATCTTGGGCGCTC